>CAXTSK010000045.1:0-16967 GCA_964246655.1 uncultured Pyrinomonadaceae bacterium | reverse complement strand
GGGGCGCTCGTCGTCATGCCCTTATCGAGCGAAGCGACCATGAGCGACGCGGCCATGTTACGCCCGGGCGCGGACTTCGCCGCGTCGGCCGTCGAAGGCTTCGGCTGCGCGGCCGGCGCGTTGTTGGCGGGCGTCTGCGGCTTCGTCAAGGGCTGCGGCTGCGCGTTGGCCGCGGCCGTGTTCGGCGCGGCGTTGGCGGGAGCGTTGTTGGAAGGCGCTGCTGTCTGAGTCGCCGGGGCGGCGGGCTGCGACATCTTCGCGAGGACGGTCTGGTCGAGGTAGTACGAGATCGTCCGGTACGTCACCTCCGAAGGCTCGAACGTGACCTTGCCGCCCTCCATCATCGCCACGGAGGTCATCATCTTCACCCAGTTGCCGACGGCGTCGAACTCGTAGGTGTAGACCTCCTTCGCCAGGAGCGTGCCGTCGTCGTTATGCAAAGTCATCTCGACGATGTTGCCGCGCTCGTCGTACTTGTAGACCTCTTTGCCCGTCAGCGAGCCGCCCGCGGCGAGGAAGTACGCGTTGTCCACGCGGGCGCCCTTCTGGTCGTAGGTCGTCGTCTCCAGAACCTGCCGCTCGCCCTCGACGGGCCTCCCGCCCTTGACGACGATCTTGGCCGTCTCGGTCTTCACGCGGCGCACAGGCCCCGCGAGCCCGTCCTGCTCGCGTTCGGTCGCCGCGGTGTCGAGCGACGTGTGCGCAGCGCCGAGCCGCAAGGCCCGCGCGTCACGCGGGACGCCTGCCTCGGCCGATACGGCGCCGACGGGGAGAAGGGCCAGCAACAGTGTTAAGTTTAAACGTTTCGACATGGCGGTCACTCCTGAAGACATGCGTGGGCAGAGCTTGCCGGGCGGCGTCGGCGGGCGTGTGTGACGTTCCACGCTTTCGTCCGCGGCTGCGCCGGGCGGCGCGAGGGACGAAACCTCATCCGGGGCCGAAACTTCGGCCCTCACAAGGGCGGGCCGCGGCGGCGGACGCCGTCTGCGGGACCAGCCCGACAGAGATTCGAGAGGATTGCGGCGTCCTTTTAAAGTGTTGGGGCGGGTAATACTCGGCCGACGCGTAAACGGTAGGAGGCGCGACGTTTAAGTCCCTTCCGGCGCCCCTCCGCGAAACCCTCCGAAGGGTCTCACACCCGCCGCCCGCGGACGAGCCCGGGCAGCGAGGATATTATACACACTGAACATTGTTTGTCCAACAAAAACATTTGCCAAACAATGCAGATGCAAAGAGATTGGCTGGACGGGTTTTCTCTAACCCTCAAAGAGGGAAGAGGCGCGCTCGGTGGTGAAGGCAGCGCGGGCGGCCGTGTAGGCGAGGTCGGCGGTGATTTCGCCGATGGTGCGTGCGGCGACGACGCGGTGGCGGTCGCCGGGCGGGATGTAGCAGTTGAACATCGGGTGGTGCTGCATGAGGATGACGACGGGCGTCCCGACCGCCGCCGCGACGTGCATCGGCCCCGTGTCGTTCGAGACGAAGACCGAGACGCGCGCCGCGGCCGCGGCGAGCTGCGGCACGGTCAGTTGGTCTAAGACGACCGTGGAGGGCGGGAACTTCGGGAGGGCCTCGCGGACGAGCTTACGCTCTTCAGGTCCCGCGAAGAGCACGGAGCGGACTGAGTCGTTGCGCTCAAGCATCCAGGCCAGCTCGGCGAAGCGCTCGACGGGCCAGCGACGGCTCGGGTGTCCCGCGCCGGGGAAGATGCCGACGAGCGGGCCGTCGCCCAAGCCCCCGGCCGTCGCCCTGCTTCGCCTCGTCTTCCCGCCCGCGAGTGCCTTACGCAGCATCTCGTCCACGGCGCGCCCGTCCTCCTCGCGCACGTGCAGTCGCGGCACCCGCGACACTTCGCCCACGCCGAGCGGCGAGACCACGTCGAGATATCTATCAATGGCGTGCTTCGAGCGGTCTTCGACGGGCGGCGCGGGGCGGAAGTTTGCGAGGTAGTCGAGCGAGCGCCCGGGGCGGCGCGCGTAGAGCCTCTGCCCCGCGCCCGAGAGGAAGCCGAGCAGGTTCGTCTCCGAGAGGCTGTGCAGGTCTACGACGAAGTCGAACTTCCGCCGCCGCACCTCCATCACGAGCTTCCCGATCTGCCCCACCGACAAATGCTTCGGCCCGTCGCGTAAGCCGACGCGGTCAACGGCCAGCGCCTCGTCGGCCACGCCCGTCATCTCCACCACGGCCGCCGCCGCCCCGCCCACCGCCACCGTCACCCTCGCCCTCGGGAACCTCCGCCGTATCGCGGATAGCGCCGGCAGACTCAAAATCACGTCCCCCAACTGCCCGAAATCAATCACCAGAATGTTGCGCGCCTCTACACTCATCTCAAGCCCAAACGATATAACACCCCCGAACGTTTCGCACGAAGCGAGGGGAGTGAGCAAAAGTAATTTATGAATTGCCACTTATAGTCTGTAGACATGAGATTAGTATTATGCTCTCCTTACGTCAGCAGCAAGAGACAATTAGTCTCCGTGAACTGGAGAGACTGGCATATGAAAGACTGTCAGGATTTGCTGATTGACGAAGAAACCTGGCAGACAATTGATGACCCGAAGACGGCCGAGTATATAGCTCGCGCGCTGTTCATCCTCAAGGAAAGGATTGACGACGGCCCGGACGGGGCGAGGGAAGCGAGTGAGGCGATCTTGGCCAACATCGAAGCGGCCTATCTTCACACAGACGCGTACAGGGCTGCGCTCAAACTTTATCTTCTGTCGCTCACGGGACATTTGAAGCCGGAGGACGAGCCGCTTCAACTGATCAATGGGGCAATCGAGCGAGGCGTGAGACAAGTAGAACTTGCGGGAGAGGGAAGTGCGAAGGGAAAGAGGCGGCGTTAACTGATAACGCGCGCCTCTTTGCTCGTCCACCTTAGAGTTCGCGGAGGTCGCGGCCGGTCATGTCGGTGGGTTTGTCGAGGCCGAGCAAGCCTAGAATCGTGGGGGCTACGTCTTCGAGGGCGCCGTCGGGGCGGAGTTTGACGCCGAGGGAGTCGGGGTCGATTAAGTGAAAGGGGACGGGGTTGTTGGTGTGGGCGGTGTGGGGCTGACCCGTGTGTGGGTCGATCATCTGTTCGCAGTTGCCGTGGTCGGCGGTGATGAGGCAGCGGCCTTTGGCCGTACGTAAGGCTTTCGTGATCCAGCCGAGGCAGGTGTCGATGTATTGGACGGCCTCGATGGTCTTCTGAAGGTTGCCGGTGTGGCCGACCATGTCGGGGTTGGCGAAGTTGACGATGAAAACATCGGTGTCGCGCTCTTCGATGGCGCGGAGGATTTTGTCGGTGACTTTGAAGGCGGCCATCTCGGGCATGAGGTCGTAGGTCGCGACCTTGGGCGAGGGGACGAGGAGGCGGCGCTCGGAGGGGTATTCGCGCTCCGTGCCGCCGTTGAAGAAGTATGTGACGTGGGCGTACTTCTCGGTCTCGGCCAAGCGGTAGTTGCGGACGCCGACGGCGGCGAAGACCTCCGCGAGGATGTTTTGGTGGCGGAGCTGCGGGAAGGCGATGGGCAGGCCGAAGGTCTGGTCGTAGAGCGTGAAGCAGACGTAGTCAACCTTCGGACGGTCGGGCGCGGGGAAGCCGTCGAAGTCGTCCACGGCTAAAGCTCTCGTGAGCTGGCGCGCGCGGTCGGCGCGGAAGTTGAAGAAGATGACCGCGTCGCCGTCCTTAATAGTCGCCGTGGGCGAGCCGTCGGCGCGCGTGATGACGACGGGCTCGACGAACTCGTCGGTGACGCCGCGTTCGTAGGAACGTTTGACGGCGGCGATTGGGTCGGACGCAGATTCGCCGACGCCGCTGACGAGCAGGTCGTAGGCGCGCTTCGTCCGCTCCCAGCGGTTGTCCCTGTCCATCGCGTAGTAGCGTCCGCAGACGGTCGCTATCTCGCCGAAACCGATCTCGGCAACACGATCCTGCAAGGCTTTGACGTAGAGGTGCGCCGAGGAGGGCGGCGTGTCGCGGCCGTCGAGGAAGCAGTGGACGTACGCGTGTGCGAGCCCGCGCTCCTTCGCCATGCGGATGAGCGCGTAGAGGTGTTCTTGCGAGGAGTGGACAAGCCCGTCGGAGAGCAGTCCCATCAAATGGATGGCGCCGCCGCGCGCTTTCGCGTTGTCCAACGCGTTGACGAAGGCTTCGTTGCGGAAGAACTCGCCGGTCTCGACCGCGTAGTCGATGCGGCGGATGTCCGTCATGATGACGCGGCCCGCGCCCATGTTGAGGTGGCCGACCTCGGAGTTGCCCATGATGCCTGTGGGCAGGCCGACGCAGGTGCCGGAGGCTTCGATGAGAGTCTGCGGGTACTTCTCGCGCAGCTCGTCGTAGAAGGGCATCTTGGCGAGCGCGACGGCATTGCCCTCGCGCGCTTCGCTGTGGCCGAAGCCGTCGAGGATGATGAGCGCGAGCGGCCCCTTCTGTTTCAACAAACCCCTTGTCTCCTTCCCGAATGATTCCGAAAGTCTCTAACGCCCTTCGCCGCGCCCGAGCCTGTAGAACATCTGCGACCACTCAACGATGAAGTGGAGGGCGAGCAGCCCAACCGAGACCCCCGCGAAGTAGCCACCGCGCGTCGAGAGCACGTAGTAGAACAGGTAGGCGGCGCAGGCCGAGAAGACGACGAGCTGAAAGACTTCTCTCTTCATGACTTCAAACCTTCGGCGCGGGCGGTCGGGTGCGGCACGTCTTTAACGTTTCGCGGCCTTCGCCTTCTTCGCCGCGCCCTTCTTCGCCGCGCCGACGCCCTTCGACCCGCCGACCGACGCCGCCGGGCGTTCGAGCTGGTAGAAGGCGTTGAGGCCGGGGAAGCGCGCGGCGTCGCGCAGGTCTTCCTCGATGCGGAGGAGCTGGTTGTACTTGGCGATGCGGTCGGTGCGCGAAAGGCTCCCCGTCTTAATCTGTCCCGCGTTGGTGGCGACGGCGAGGTCGGCGATGAAGGTGTCCTCGGTCTCGCCCGAGCGGTGCGAGATGACGGCCGTGCGGCGGTGCGTGCGCGCCAGCTCTATCGCGTCGAGGGTCTCGGTGAGCGTGCCGATCTGGTTGACCTTAATCAGAATCGAGTTGGCGACGCCCAACTCGATGCCGCGGCGCAGGTAATCGACGTTGGTGACGAAGAGGTCGTCGCCGACGAGCTGAACGCGGTCGCCCATCTCGTCCGTCATCAGCTTCCAGCCCTCCCAGTCGTTCTCGGCCATGCCATCTTCAATTGAAATAATCGGGTACTGCTCCGCCCAGCTCTTCCAGTAGGCGACCATCTCGGACGAAGAGAGCTTGCGGCCGTCGGACTTCTTGAAGACGTAGTTCTTGCCGTCGTAGAACTCGCTGGCCGCGGGGTCGAGCGCAAGCATGACGTTGACGCCCGCGTTGTAGCCCGCCGCGGTGACGGCTTCGAGGATCGTCTCGACGGCCTCCTCGTTCGACTTGAGGTTGGGCGCGAAGCCGCCCTCGTCGCCGACGCCCGTGGCGTAGCCACGTTTTTTGAGGACGCTCTTGAGCGAGTGGAAAATCTCGGCGCCGATGCGCAGCGCCTCGGCGAAGGTTTCGGCGCCGACGGGCATGACCATGAACTCTTGAAAGTCCACGTTGTTGTCCGCGTGCGCGCCGCCGTTGAGGATGTTCATCATCGGGAGCGGCAGCGTCCGCGCGTTCGCGCCGCCGAGATAACGGTAGAGCGGAAGCTCAAGGTACGCGGCCGCGGCGCGCGCCGTGGCGAGCGAGACGGCGAGCAGCGCGTTCGCGCCGAGCTTCGACTTGTTCGGCGTGCCGTCGAGCGCGAGCAGCGTCGCGTCCACCTCCGTCTGGTCTAACGCGTCGAGCCCTTCGACCTCGCGCGCGATGGTGTCGTTGACGTTCTCGACCGCGCGCGTGACGCCCTTGCCGAGGTAGCGACGCTTGTTGCCGTCGCGCAGCTCGACCGCCTCGTGCTCGCCCGTCGAAGCGCCCGAAGGGACGGCCGCGCGGCCGACCTCGCCGGACACAAGGTAGACCTCAGCCTCGACGGTCGGGTTGCCGCGCGAGTCCAGAATCTCGCGCGCGTGGACGGAATCAATCAGGCTCATAAGGGCCGCGCTCCTCGAAATATGTGGATTAGAAGTCTATAGGAGAATCTATCAATCCGTCGGGGTGCAGTCAAAGCGGGAAGATAATTAACCACAGGGACACAGAGACACAGCTTTTAAATTGCTTTTAGCTGTGCCTCTGTGCCCCTGTGGTTAATTATCTTCCCGCGACCCTCTCACTGCTTCGGCAGATGGCCCAAGTCCGAGAGGACGCGTTTGGTGACGGCGATGCGTTCGTCGCGGATAGAGATGTAGGTGGGGCCTTCGATCTGGGTGGCGAAGAAGTATGTGTTGTCCTTCGTCTCAAGGTAGCCGACGAACCAGCCGAGGAAGCGGTTCTCGGCGAGCGGGCCGCCGCCCGTCTTGCCGCTCAAGCGATAGTCGGGCGTCTGTTCGAGCGTGGCGATCTCTTTGACGATTTTGATGGAGCGCTTCGAGACGGGCAGCTCCTCTTTGTGGAGCCGCTTGAGGAACTCGACCTGCTCGTCGGCCGATATCTTGAGCGAGCTGTTGAGCCAGAAGTTGTTGAGCGGCCCCGAAGTGTCCTCGTTGCCGTAGTCGAGTTTATTCACGTACTCCTTCATCCGCTTTTCGCCGACCTTCAAAGCCAGCTCGCGGTAGTACCAGACGACTGAGCGCTTGAAGGCGGTGCGCAAAGTCTGATCCTGCCACCAAGCGCTGAAGGGCAAGGTGTCCTCGTCGTGCGCCGGGTACTTCTGCTTGTCCCACTTGATGACGTACTCGGCGTCGGCGATGACGCCCGTGTCGAGGCCGATGAGCGAGTTCGGAATCTTGAACGTCGAGAAGGGCGAGAAGCGCTCGCGGCAGCGCGCCTCGTTATAACGGAGATAGCTGTCTCGCTTCAGGTCGTAGAGCACGAACGCGGCCGCGGGGAAGGGCTTGAAGTAGGAGGCGAGGTCGGGCTGAGTCGTCGTCGCGGCGGATTGGGTCGTCGGCGTGTTGACAACGGAGCCCGCGCCGGTCGTCTTCACGCAGCCGAGAGTCGCGAGCAGGAGCAGCGCGGTTAAGAAGGTCGCCCTCAGTCTCATCGTGTTATCTCTATTCCTCTGAGTAAATCATCGAAGGCCGTGTCGGGGAGTTCTTCGAGAGTGCGGACGACGATGTCGGCTGTGAGTTCCCCGTGGGAGGAGAGGACGCCGATGGAGCGCATGCCTGCGTGGCGCGCGGCCTCCGTGCCGGCGGGCGCGTCTTCGACGACGACGCAGTCGGAAGGCTCGACGCCGAGCTTGGCGGCGGCCTTGAGGAAGACCTGCGGGTCGGGTTTGCCCTCGGTCACGTCCTCGGCCGAGGCGACGGCCGCGAAGTAGCCTTCGAGCCCGAGCGCCTCGACGATGACCTCAAGGTTCGCGCGTGGGGCCGACGAGGCCACGGCCTGAAGCCAGCCCTCCTCACGCAGCCTGTCGAGCCAGCGTCGGACGCCCGGCAGAAGCTCGATGCCCTGCTCGCGCACGAGGCGTCGGTAGGCGACCTCCTTCGCCTCGCCGACGCGCGTGATGTCGTCGGGGGGGTAAGAAGGGAAGTAGCCGCGCAGGATTTCGTCGTTGCGCCGTCCGAAGGAGTCGGCGAACTGCTCGGGCGTCACGTCGAAGCCTTCGTCGGCGAGGGCGCCCCGCCAGGAGAGCCAGTGGTACTCGCGCGAGTCGATGAGCGTCCCGTCAACGTCCCAGAGCGCCGCGCGCTTCCGATCCTGTATCTTCATCGTCGCCGAGTTTAGCCGCGACCCGGCGGGTCGGCAAACGGACGAACAAGGCCGCGCGCGTTTGAGGTATGATGTGCGGAAACGAAATCCCCCGAAGAGTGACAAGCAGAAGGCCGCATCCTTGGGAGGGCTTATGAACAGAATCCTGCTCGGCGCGCTGGCGGGGCTGGCGGCGACGGGGCCGATGACCTTGGCGATGAAGCTGATGCACGAACAACTGCCGCGCGAGGAGCAGTACCCTCTGCCGCCGCGGCAGGTGACCGAGGGCCTGGCGGAGAAGGCCGGAGTCAACGAGCACATGGACGAGGAGGAGCGCGAGGCCGCGACGTGGGTCTCGCACTTCGCTTTCGGCGCGGCGTGCGGCGCGCTTTACGGAGCCGTGTCGGGGGAGAAGATTGATAAGCACGCGATGCTCGCGGGCGTGGGGTTCGGGCTGGCGGTGTGGGCGGGGAATTATCTGGGGTGGCTGCCCGCGGCGGGAATTATCTCGCCCGCGACCGAGCACCCGGCGCGGCGCAACGCCCTGATGATCGCCGCGCACGCCGTCTGGGGCGCGACGACGGGCGTCGCCGTGGAGAGACTTTCGGACGAGCGCGCGCGTTAGAGACATTTGTGTCCGCGCGCCGCCGAGCCGGCGACAAATGTGTAAGCCGGTTCCCCGTCCTCAGGTCAGCAGGCTTTGAGCGCGTGAGGAGGCACCAGCGACAAAGACGCGTGCGGCTCAAGCACGCGGTCTGCGAGCCCCAACTCGACCGCCTCGCGCGCCGAAAGGTACGTGT
Source organism: uncultured Pyrinomonadaceae bacterium (assembly GCA_964246655.1). Taxonomy (GTDB): domain Bacteria; phylum Acidobacteriota; class Blastocatellia; order Pyrinomonadales; family Pyrinomonadaceae; genus QHXN01. The sequence goes on along the minus strand of CAXTSK010000045.1, from coordinate 8,417 downwards.
CCCAGGTGAAGCGGCGGAGGAACTGCTTGAGCGTGATGCCCATCCTCTCGGCGAGAATCTCGCAGCAGCGGTCGCGCATGCGCTTGGCGTACTCGGCCGTGCGCTGCGTGTTCTCGTCGTGGTCGAAGGCGACGCTCGAATAGCCGGGGTGCACCATGACGACCGCGTTCGGCATCAGCGCGCGCTCGGCGGCCGCCTGTAGGATGACGGCGCCCATCGAGCAGACCTCGCCGTAGCCGACCGCACGCACCTCCGGGCAAGCGCGCATGCCGTCGTAGATCGACAGCCCCGAAGCGCGGCAGCCTCCGCGCGTGCTGATCTTGATGGTCAGAGGGCCGCTGCCTTCGAGCACCTGCAAACCCATCAGAACCTTCGCGGCGGTCGGGCGGTTGATCTCCTCAAAGAGGAAGAGCGTGCGGGAAGCGAAGTGCACGCCGTAGTCGAAGAGTTGGGAAGTTAGTGGTTGATTGGTCGCGGGATTGGGGGCGCGGTTGACGCTGGTCTCTTCATCGGTCATCGGGCCGATTCCACCTCCATCTGTTGCCTGAAAGGCGTCAGCACGTCGGCGCCCATTGCACGATGCGTGCCGGGGGAGGCGCCGTCTGTCTTACACAAGGAAACGCGCCGCGGCGCGTGCTGTGACTCCACCCGTGGCTCGATAGGTTAAAGAGCGGAAGAGACAAAACTGTCATCCAACGTCGCGTAGCGTACAAAAAAGTAGCGCATCGGTAAAGACTTATTTGATAAGGGGCGAACTTTCAAGGAGGGTGTTCATGGAGCGGAAGCACGGGCTCTGGACGGTGAAGTCTTCGGAGCGCTTGTACGCGGACGAGTTCGCGGAGGTGTGGGTGGACGAGGTGTCGCGGCCGGGCGTGGGGCCTTCGCGGCGCGTGACGATGAGGATGAAGGAGGGCGTGGCCGTGCTCGTCCTGGATGGTGAAGGCTTCGCGCATCTCGTCAGGACGTTCCGCTACGCGGTCGGCAAGGAGTGCGTCGAGGTCGTGCAGGGCGGGGCGGAGGAGGGCGAGGAGCCTGAGGCTTCGGCGCGGCGCGAGCTGAAGGAGGAGTTGGGCATCGAGGCGGAAGCGTTGATCGACCTCGGGCTCGTGGACGCCATCACCTCGCAGGTCTACTCGCCCGCGCGCCTCTTCCTCGCGCGCGGCCTCCGCTTCGGCGAGCCGGAGACGGAGGCCACGGAGAGCCTGCAACCTTTCAAGGTCAAGTTCGAAGAGGCCGTCCGCATGGTGATGGACGGCGAGATTACGCAGGGCATCTCTTGCACGCTGATACTGAAGGCGAGGCTGCTTCTTGAACGCAAGTCGGGCGGGTCTGAGTAAGCTATTTGACACAGAGACGCAGAGACACAGCTTGTTGATTTACTGTCTTCCAAGCTGTGTCTCTGCGTCTCTGTGTTTATTTAGTCCCGGGACTACGCCCCGGCGGACTTGGACTGTGCCTGGAGCTGCGACTTCATCTCTTCCATCTGGGCGCCGAGCCGGTCGATGTCGTCCTCGCTTAAGACCTGGCGCGCCTTCTGGAACATCTCCTGCTCCTCCTCCTCGACGTGGTGCTCGACGTTCTCCTGCAAGACCTTGAGCTTGGCCGCCCACTGCTCGGTGTCAACGGGCATCGACTCAAGCTCCTTGAGGAGCATCTTGATGACGTGGTGCTCCTCGAAGCCTTCGAGCACGATCTCGCGCGTCTCGGCCGCCTGCTTGATGGCCGGGTAGAAGACGGACTCCTCGACCTTGGCGTGGATGCTCAACTCCTCGTTGAGCTTGGCGAAGAGTTCGGTGCGCGTCTTCTCGGCGCGCTCGGTCGTCGGCTCCAGTTGCTGGAAGATGCCGGAGACCTTCTGGTGGTCTTCCTTCAGCAGTTGAAAAGCGTTCATGGTGTTCTCCTTCTGGTGTGGGTTCTAACCCGCGCTTGAACTATAACCGTACGTGAAAAGTGCTTAGCTCAGTGAGACATTCAATCCTAGTGCCACGATAAATCCCGCGCGCCTGTAGTAAACTTTTGCGCGTCCGGGAGCGAACAAAGATGGGAGCGGAGAAGGAGACACGGCGCGACACGCAGGCCGCGCGCGCGGAGGCGGCGGAAGAGTCTTCCGCCGTGCAGGCGACGCACTGGCACTCGCGGATGGAGACGGAAGAGCCCGCGCGCGCGGACAAGCCCGTGCGGAGCGAGAAGACTGAGGCGACCGTCTCGCGCGTGCGCGCGCAGCCGCCCGAGGAGTTCACGGGCGGAGGGTTCGAGGGCGCGTCCGACACGTCGGGCGGACTCGCGGCTGTGTGGTCTTCGATGAAGCACATCGTGCGCGAGGCCGGGCTCGTGCGCGGCACGCGGACGCTTCTGAAGCTCAACCAGAAGGACGGCTTCGACTGCCCGGGCTGCGCGTGGCCCGACCCCGACGGCGAGCGCTCGCACGCGGAGTTCTGCGAGAACGGCGCGAAGGCCGTGGCTGAGGAGGCGACGACGCGGCGCGTCACGCCCGACTTCTTCCGCGAGTGGTCAGTCTCCGACCTCTCGCAGAAGTCGGACTTCTGGCTCGGCAAGCAGGGCCGCCTCACGCACCCCGTCGTGCTGCGGCGCGGCGCGACGCACTACGAAGAGATAACCTGGGACGAAGCGTTCAAGTTCATCGCCGACGAGCTGAACGCTTTGGACTCGCCCGACGAGGCGGCCTTCTACACTTCGGGGCGCACGTCGAACGAGGCGGCGTTTCTTTATCAACTCTTCGTCCGCCAGTTCGGCACGAACAACCTGCCCGACTGCTCGAACATGTGCCACGAGTCTTCGGGGCGCGCGCTCACAGAGACCATCGGCGTCGGCAAGGGCACGGTCACACTTCAAGACTTCGACCTCGCAGACCTCATCTTCGTCATCGGCCAGAACCCGGGCACGAACCATCCGCGCATGCTGACGACCCTGCGCGCGGCGAAGCGGCGCGGGTGCAAGATCGTCCACGTCAACCCCCTGCCCGAGGCGGGACTCGCTCGCTTCAAACATCCGCAGCACCCGGCAGACCTCCTCGGCGGCGGGACTGAGCTGACAGACCTCTTCCTGCAAGTCCGCGTCAACGGCGACGTGGCGCTCCTGAAGGGCCTGTTGAAGGAGGTGTTGGAGGAAGAGAAGAGAAGGCCGGGCGAAGTCCTCGACCGAAAGTTTATCGAAGAGAAGACGCACGGCTTCGAAGACTTCGCGCGCGCGTTGGACGGAGTGGGTTGGGACGAGCTGGTCGAGCAGAGCGGCGTCCCGCGCGAGCAGATGCGCGAGGCGGCGGACATCTACGTGAAGTCTGACCGCGTCATCGTCTGCTGGGCGATGGGGCTCACGCAGCACAAGAACGCGGTCGCCAACATACAGGAGATCGTCAACCTCCTCCTGCTGCGCGGGAACCTCGGTCGGCCCGGCGCGGGCGCGTGCCCCGTGCGCGGACACTCGAACGTGCAGGGCGACCGCACGATGGGCATCTGGGAGCGCCCGGCCGACACCTTCCTCGACGCGCTCGCGCGCGAGTTCGACTTCGAGCCGCCGCGCCGCCACGGCCTCGACACCGTCGAGACCATCAAGGCCATGCACGCGCGCCGCGTGAAACTCTTCTTCGCCCTCGGCGGCAACTTCCTCTCGGCCACGCCCGACACGGAGTTAACCGCCGAGGCCCTCGGCCGCTGCCGCCTGACCGCGCACGTCTCGACCAAGCTCAACCGCTCGCACCTCGTCACGGGCGAGCAGGCTTTAATCCTTCCTTGCCTCGGCCGCACCGAGCGCGACGCGCAGAGGTCGGGCGAACAGTTCGTCAGCGTCGAGAACTCGATGGGCGTCGTCCACTCCTCGCGCGGGAGTCTGGAGCCCGCGTCGCCGGAGCTTCTCAGCGAGCCGGTCGTCGTCGCGCGGCTCGCGCGCGCGACGTTGGGGAAGAGGAGTGCTTTGGACTGGGAGCGGCTGGTCGAGGACTACGACCGCGTGCGTGATTTAATCGAGCGAGTCATCCCGGGGTTCGAGAACTACAACGCGCGCGTGCGCGAGCCGGGCGGCTTCTACCTGCCGAACCTCGCGCGCGAGGGCGTCTTCAAGACTTCGACCGACCGCGCCAACTTCACCGTCCACGAGCTGCCGCGGCACGAGCTTGCGGCCGGTCAGCTCTTGATGATGACCGTGCGCAGCCACGACCAGTTCAACACGACCATCTACGGGCTCGACGACCGCTACCGCGGCGTCTACAACGAGCGGCGCGTCGTCTTCCTCAACCCCACAGACATCGCCGAGCAGGACCTCTCGGCCGGGCAGGTCGTAGACCTCTTCAGCCACTTCGACGGCGAGGAGCGCGCGGCCCGCCGCTTCCTCGTCGTGCCCTACCCGCTCCCGCGCCGCTGCGCCGCCACCTACTTCCCCGAGGCCAACGTGCTCGTCCCCGTCGGCAGCGTCGCCGCCAAGAGCAACACGCCCGCCTCCAAGTCGGTCGTCATCACCGTCAAACCTTCGGCCGCGCCGCTGAAGTTCGACTACGACGAGCTAAAAGGATGAACTCGGAACGATGAACTGAAGGCAACTGTCTTTCAGTTCATCGTTCATCATTCATACTTCATCGTTCCGTTCACTGCGCTTCGTAAACAGTCTCGTTCTTATTGCCCTTGCCGGTCGCGGCGCCGATGCCCGCGCCGATGCCCGTGCCGACCAGGCCGGGGCCGTAGACGACCAGGCTGTTGAAGTCGCCGTTGCCCTGCGAGTAGACCCACCCGCCGATGGCGAACGCCGCACCGCCGCCGATGGCCGCGCCGAGCAGCGCGCCGTTCAGACGCGACTTGCTGCGGTTGAGCTGTACCAGCCGGATGCTCTCGCGCGTGAGCGAGACCTTCTTGCCGTCGTCGGTGAAGTTGATGAGCAGGTCGGTCGCGGAGTCGAACGTGCCCGTCAGGCGGTCGCCGTCCTTCGTGCGGACGATGATCTTCTGCCCGGCCCTGAGCGATTGAACAGCCGACCAGTCGGCGGCCGGCTCGGGCGTCTTGGCCGAGACGTGTGCGACGGGCGCGAGCGTGAAGAGGAGCGCGAGGGCGAGTGCGTAGAATCTGTTTGTCATGATAGCCTTTCCTGCTTAAGTCTTTTGATGGCTCGGGGCATACCGCGCCCGGCGTGGGCTTTGGTGCAACGCGCGTTCCGCTTCGAAAGTGCCGGAAAGCGCGGTTTTCATGTAACGCGGGGCGCAGGAAAGTTCCGACAACTGTTGGATTGCTCGGTTAGATTAAGGAGAGCGGAGGGAGACGAAGGTGGCTCTGATCGGTGCGAACGAGTTGAAGCGGCGGATGATGATCAAGGTGGAGGGCGAGCCTTTCGCCGTCGTGGACGTGACGTTCGCGTCGCCCTCGGCGCGCGGCGCCTCGACGATGGTGCGGACGCGCCTGCGCCACCTCCTGACGGGCGCCGTCCTTGAGAAGAGTTTTAAGACGGGCGAGAAGTTCGAAGAGCCGGACGTGGCCTACGCCTCCGCGTCCTTCATGTATTCGGACGCGGACGGCTTTCACTTCATGGACGAGGAGACGTTCGAGCAGTTCCAACTCCCCGCCGAACAGGTCGGCGACGACCGCGGCTACCTGACCGACGGGTTGGTCGTGCAGGTCTTGAAATACAACGGCGAGGCGGTCGCGCTCGAACTCCCGCAATTCGTCGAGCTGACCGTCGCCGAGACCGAGCCCGGCGTCAAGGGCAACACGGCCGCTGGCCGCGACCTCAAACCCGCCACGCTCCAGACCGGCCTCCAGGTGCGCGTCCCCCTCTTCATCGAGGAGGGCGAGCGCGTCCGCGTCAACACGCAGACCGGCGAAGTGACCGGGAGAGCGTAAGGAGGCGCCGCGTCTGCGGCGGAGACATCCTTGACCCGAGCGGCTTCATCAATGTGCGGTTCTGGTGTAACCTACCGGCACCGGCGAACAGTTCCAGCAGCGCAATCTTAAACGTAAGGAGCGAGGAGATGATGTTCAGAATTCTTTCGGCGCTGGCGCTCGCCTGCGCGCTGGCGGCGGGCGCGGCGGCGCAGGAGAAGCCGAAGCAGGACGCGCCCAAGGTCTCGGGCGGCGAGCGCGACGCGGCGCAGAAGATCGAGAAGGCCAAGGGGGCGGAGGCCAAGCTCCAACTGGCGGCCGCCTTCGTCAAGAAGTACCCGCAGAGCCCTCTGCGTCCGCAGATCGCCGACGGCATCGCCCGCGAGATCGAGGCGACGACCGACCAGCCGGCCCGGGCCTCGCTGGCCCAGACCTTCCTCGAAATCTTCAACCTGCCCGAGGAGGCACAGCTCGTCACCGGGATGCTCCTCAGCTCCTACATCAACACCGGGCAGACGCAGGACGCGATGACGCTCGGCACGCAATGGCTCGCCAAGCACCCGGACGACATCCCGGTGATGCGGAACCTGACGATCCTCGCCTCGGGTCAGGCCATCCAGGGCAACAACGCCTTCAGCGCACAGGGGCGCGACTACGGCGCCAAGGCCATCGCGCTCATCGAAGCCGACAAGATGCCCGCGGGGTTCGACGCGGCGAAGTGGCCCGAGTACAAGCGGGAGGCGCTCGTCTCGCTCTACCGCGAGACCGGCGTCCTCGCCTACAAGGCGGGTGACAACGCGGCGGCCATCACGCTCATGGAGAAGGCCATCGAGCTGAACTCGCCCGACGCCGCCATCTACTTACTCCTGGGAGACCTCTACAACGCCAACTACGAGGAGAGCGCCAAGACGGCCATCGTCGCCTCGGCCGCCAACAAGCCGGCCGCGACGCAGAAGGCCGAGGCCGACCTCGACCGCGTCATCGACGCCTACGCGCGCGCCATCGCCTTCACCGAAGGTAAGCCCGATTTCGCCCAGGCCAACGCCGCCATCCGCGAGCGGCTCACCCCCTACTACAAGTACCGCCACAAGAACTCCACCGACGGTATGCAGCAGCTCATCGACAAGTTCAAGAAACCCGCGCAGTGAGGAGAAGGTGTTGGGTGTTGGGTGTTGGGTAAAAGCAAGCGGCTCCACCTCAACACCTAACACCCAACACCTTCCCTCCTTCCCCTTTCTCACTCTTCAAGCTATACTCCGCCTCGCTTCACCATCCGCCCCGAAGTTGTTACGCGAACGAACCTCGCCGCGCGGTGCCGCGCCGACGCGACGCCGGTCTTGACCGTTTCCCAAGGAGGTAAGTCCCACCATGCTGCGCAGACTGCCCAGGGGGAAGGCCGCCGCCTTCCTGTTAGCCCTCTTCACGCTGCTCGCACCCGTCTCGACGCTCGGCGCAGACTTCAAGCGCGAGGTCATCTACCAGATCATCACCGACCGCTTCTTCGACGGCTCGACGGCCAACAACAACCCGCCGCAGTCCTCGGGGCTCTACGACTCGACCAAAACCAACTGGCGCGCCTACTGGGGCGGCGACCTCGCCGGCATCCAGCAGAAGATGTCCTACCTCTCGGGCCTCGGCGTCACCGCCATCTGGATTTCGCCGCCCGTCGATAACCTCAACACCAACATCCCCGACGGCAGCGGCAACCCGACGGCCTCTTACCACGGCTACCAGGGGCGCGACTTCAAGCGCATCGAGGAGCACTCGGGCAACGCGTCGAACACGTGGACGGAGTTCGACAGCCTCGTGACGGCCGCGCACCAGAACGGCATCAAGGTCATCATCGACTTCGCGCCCAACCACACGACGCAGGACAACGCGGGCGAGTTCGGCGCCTTCTACGACAACGGCACGCTGGTCGGCAATTACACCAACGACACCAACGGCTACTTCCACCACAACGGCAACATCTCGAACTGGGACGACCGCTATCAGGTGCAGTACTACACGCTCTTCAACCTCGCCGACTTGAACCAGGAGAACGCGACCGTGGACGCGTACCTGAAGGCGTCGGCCAAGCTCTTCCAGGATCACGGCGTGGACGGCTTCCGCGTGGACGCCATCAAGCACCTCAACTGGGGCTGGCAGTACTCGCTCGCCAATTCCGTCTACTCCTACAAGGACAGCTTCATGTTCGGCGAGTGGTATCAGGCTTCGACGGGCGACCCGCTCTATCACGACTCCTACAAGTACGCGAACAAGAGCGGCATCTCGATGCTCGACTTCCCGCTCAACACGGCGATTAGAAACGTCTTCGGCTCGAACGCCAACATGTCAGATTTGGAGAACGTCATCACGCAGGAGGCGACCAACTTCACTTGGGACGAAGACCTCGTCACTTTCATCGACAACCACGACATGACGCGCTTCCCCACCGTCAACAGCAGCCAGACGCGTGTGCATCAGGCGCTCGCCTTCATCCTCACGCAGCGCGGCATCCCGTGCATCTACTACGGCACGGAGCAGTACCTCGTCGATAACACGAGCGGCGGCGGCGACCCCTACGGTTGTGTCGAAGTCGGTCGCGAAGTCGCGGCA
>CAXTSK010000044.1:0-17073 GCA_964246655.1 uncultured Pyrinomonadaceae bacterium | reverse complement strand
CCGAATGCCTCGCCTACATCGAAGAGGTCTGGACGGACATGCGCCCCCTGAGCCTTCGCAAGCAGATGGAAGCGGCGGCGTCCGAGTCCGACGAGTGAGCCATGTCAGTTGACGAACGCGAGAAGTTCTTTGCCGCGCTGGACGAGAGTCTTGACGGCGGCACTTTTATCAAGCTCACGCTCTCGAAGTACCGCGGCGTCGATGCCGAGTTGAGGAACGTCTACGTCCGGCCCATCGAGCTGAAGGTCGGCCGGCGGCTCTCCTTCCTCTACCGCTATAACACGCGCGACGTGGTCAAGAATCACACGTACGAAGAGGGCGCGCAAATCATACGCGAAATGCTGTGGGGCGGTTTCGCGAGCGGCCACCTCTTCACCTCTAAAGAAGACCTGCGGATTGAGGTAAGCCGCAGGGGTGAGGCTCGTCTCACTATACAACCGCCGACGTTATCCGCCCCTTCCACGACCGGGCACCAACTGCGGAGACAGCGCGTCATTGACCCTGTGGATAGCGTCTACCTACGCGACCTCGGTGTGACGAACGAGCACGGAGAGGTGCGCCCGGCGATGGGTGACAAGTTCCGGCAGATTAACAAGTTCGTCGAGACGGTCGCGATGCTCTGCGACTCCTCGCCCCTGAAGGGGAGGGAAGGGCTGTCATTCGTAGACGTGGGTTCGGGCAAGGGCTACCTGACGTTTGCGCTCTACGACTACTTCAACAACGCCCGCGGGGTGCGCGCCGCTGTCAAGGGCGTCGAGGCGCGTGCGGAGCTGGTCGAGTTCTGCAACGAGGTCGCGCAACGCGCGGGCTTCCGCAGGCTGGAATTTCGCATGGGCCTCATCAACGATTTCGAGATGCCGCCGACGGACGTGCTCATCGCGCTTCACGCGTGCGACACGGCGACCGACGACGCCATCCATAAGGGCGTCGCGGCGGGCGCCGCCGTCATCGTCACCGCGCCCTGCTGCCACAAGGAGGTCAGGCCGCAGATCGTCGTCCCCGAACAGCTCCGCAGCGTGCTGCGCCACGGCCACCTGCTCGAACGCGAGGCCGAGTCAATCACCGACTCCCTGCGCGCGCTCCTTCTGGAATCGGCCGGCTACCGCGTCAAGGTCTTCGAGTTCGTCTCGACCGAGCACACGCGCAAGAACACCATGATCGCCGCCGTCCGCCGCGACGGCGACGCCGACAATACGGCCGCGCTCGCAGACTTCCGAGCCCTCAAAGAGTTCTACGGCATCCGCGAGCAGCGGCTCGAAACGCTGCTGTGTGAATTGTAGAGCTACCGGGAAATAACCACAGAGACACAGAGACACGGCTTTGAAGACGTAGCGTCTGAAGCCGTGTCTCTGTGGTTATTTCCCTCTCCGTTTCAGTCGCCGGTCATCGTCTCGGGCTGGCGCGAGGAGAACTCGCGCCAGGTGAGCGGCTGCGCGCCGTCGTCGAGCCTGACCATCGAGATGCAGCCGGGGACGGGGCAGACGAGGTAGCAGAGGTTGCAGCCGACGCACTCGTGCTCGTCCACGACGGGGTAGCGCGTGCCGTTCATCTGCACGAGCGGGATGCACTGGTGCGCGCCGTCCTCGCAGGCGACGTGGCAGAGGTTGCACTGGATGCACTTGGCGTGGTCGATGCGCGCGACCGTCTTGTAGTTGAGGTCGAGGCTGCCCCAGTCGGTGACGCGCGGCGTGCTCGCGCCGATTAGTTCGTTGACGGAGGCGAAGCCCTTCTCGTCGAGGTAGTTCGAGAGCCCGTCGATCAAGTCCTCGACGATGCGGTAGCCGTAGTGCATGACGGCCGTGCAGACCTGCACGTTCGACGCGCCGAGCGCGAGGAACTCGGCCGCGTCGCGCCATGTCGAGATGCCGCCGATGCCGGAGATGGGCACGGTGACTTCCGGGTCGCGCGCGAGTTCCGAGACCATGTTGAGCGCGATGGGCTTGACCGCCGGGCCGCAGTAGCCGCCGTGCGCGGCCATCCCGTTGACGTTCGGGTGCGGGACGAGCGTGTCGAGGTTGACGCCCATCACGGAGTTGATGGTGTTGATGAGCGAGAGGGCGTCGGCGCCGCCGCGGACGGCCGCGCGCGCGGGCGGGCCGATGCTCGTCACGTTGGGCGTGAGCTTGACGATGACGGGGATCGACGACGCCTCCTTCACCCACTCCGTCACCATGCAGGTGTACTCGGGCACCTGCCCCATGGCCGCGCCCATGCCGCGCTCGCTCATCCCGTGCGGGCAGCCGAAGTTCAGCTCGAAGCCGTCGCAGCCGGTATCCTCGGCGCGCTTGACGATCTCGTGCCACGCCTCGCGCTTCGACTCGACCATCAGCGAGACGATGACGGCGTGCTTCGGGTACTTGCGCTTGCACTCGCGCACCTCGCGGAGGTTGACTTCGAGCGGGCGGTCGGTGATGAGCTCGATATTGTTCAGACCCATCATGCGCTGCGGGCCGTAATCGACCGCGGCGAGGCGCGAGCAGACGTTGCGGATCGGCTCGCCCAGGGTCTTCCACACGGCCCCGCCCCAGCCCGCGTCGAACGCGCGCTCGACCATCGAGCCCATGTTCGTCGGCGGCGCCGAAGCCAGCCAGAACGGGTTGGGCGACTTGATGCCCGCGAAATCAACCGAGAGGTCTGCCATGCTTCAACTCCTCTTACCTGCCGTCGGCTTTAGTGGGCGTTAACGTTCTGTGTTTCTTCGTGGAGCGGGACGCGCGCGCCCGCGAACTCGACGCGCTCGCCGGTGAGCGCGAGGTGGATGCCCTGCGCGGCGAGCTTACCCATCTGCGAGGCGTCCACGGCCTCGCGCCCGCCGTTGACGCAGTCGCCGCCGGCAAAGAACTTCGGGTTGCCCGTGCGCATCGTCTCGGGCTCGACGACGACGCGGCCGGCCCTGTCCACTTCGAGGCCGGGAATCTTCGCGAAGAAGTCGCGCAACTTCTGCTGGCCCGTCGCCTTGATGACCGTGTCCACGTCGATGCTGAACTCGGAGCCCTCGACGACGCGCGGGGAGCGGCGGCCTGAGGCGTCGGGCTCGCCCGGCTCCGTGCGGACGCAGCGCAAGGACGCGACGCGCTGGCCGTTTTCGTCCGACAGCACTTCGACCGGCGCCGTGTGCCAGAGGAACTCGACGGCGTCCTGCTTGGCGAGCGTGTACTCGTACTCGAAGGCGGGCATCTCCGCCTGCCCGCGGCGGTAGATGAGGAGCACGCGCTCGGCGCCGAGGCGGCGCGCCTGCGTCACGGCGTCGATGGCCGTGTTGCCCGCGCCGATAACGGCGACCGTGCGGCCCAGCGGAACAGTCTCCCAGCGCCGCGACTTGATGCGCTCGATGACGTAGAGCGCGTCGTAGACGCCCTCCAACTCCTCGCCGGGTATGTTCAGACGCCCGGTCTCTCCGAGCCCCACGCCGAGGAAAACGCCGTCGTGCTTCGACTCAAGCTCTTCGACGGAAACGTCGAGCCCTATTTCTGTGTTGAGTTGAAACTTGACGCCGAGGCGCTCGACCTGCCGCGCCTCTTCGGTCGAGACGCGCTGCGTCATCTTGTACTCGGCCATGCCGTACGTGTCGAGCCCGCCGGGCAGTTCCTTGCGCTCGTAGATCGTCACGTCGTAGCCGAGCCGCGCCAGATACGTCGCGCACGAGAGACCGGCCGGGCCGGAGCCGACGACGCCGACGGACTTCCCGTTCGGCGCGCCCGCCTTCAGAACGTCGCGGCCGGTCCGCACCGCGTAGTCGGTGGCGTAGCGTTGCAAACGTCCGATCTCGATGGGGCGCTGCATCAGTGTGTTCTCGACGCACGCGCCCTCGCACAAAACCTCGACGGGACAGACGCGCGCGCAGGTGGCGCCGATGGGGTTGGCGTCGAAGATGACGCGCGCCGAGCCCGTCAGGTTTCCCGACGCGATCTTCTTGATGAAGGCCGGCACGTCGATGTGCGTCGGGCAGGCGCGCGTGCACGGCGCGTCGAAGCAGTAGACGCACCGGTTCGCCTCGAACAGCGCCTCGGCGTCCGTCAAAGGCGGCGCGATCTCGCGGAAGTTCCGCTCGATCTCCTCGTGCGGGATTTTGGTTGTTGGAGTTGTTGACATGCTTTTGAGGCCGACGTTCAGAAGTTAAATGTCATCGCGAGTCAGGAGCAGTTCGATGTTTTCGGCGAGCGCCGGGACTTTGTTCATGACGGAGTCCCAGACCACCTTGTAATTCACCCCGTAGTATTCGTGGATTAAGCGATCCCGCATCCCGGCTATCGCGCGCCAATCGACGCTAGGATACTGTTGCCGAATGGTATCGGGAATTTGCTTCACGGCCTCGCCCATTATTTCAATGTTTCCGTCGAACGCTCGCTTGAGAATCTCATTCTGTCGAAATGACTCCCAGTCAACGCCCTTACTTGCGTCGAGGAGGAACCTCGCCTCATCAAGGATGTGCCCTAAGAACTCACGCGTTGATGGCTGCATGCTCGGCCTCTTCAAGTAGGTAGTGACCAAAACGCGGATTGAGTGATTCCGGCGTCAGCAAGTCAACCTTCCTCCCGAACAACTCTTCGAGGAACTCGGCGAGACCGAGGAAGTTGTCAAAAGTCTCTTGCCCCGGCTCGAATTCGACGAGGATGTCAATGTCACTGTCATCCTTCGGCTCGCCGCGGGCGAAGGATCCGAACACGCTGAGACGGCCGACGCCGAAACGTCGGAGTTGCGCGCCGTTCTGACGCAGCAGCGTGAAGACATCCTCTTTCGTATTAACCACCATGCCCCTTTGCCAGAAGATTCGTCAGTCCGCGACAAGCGACTGGTAGGTGTCGGGTCTGCGGTCGCGGTAGAACTGCCAGGTGTTGCGGACTTCGCGAATCTTATCTAAATCCAAATCCGCGACGACGAGGGCGTCTTGGTCGCGCGGGGCTTCGGCGATGATCTGGCCGCGGGGGTCGCAGAAGTAGCTCTGGCCGTAGAACTCGCCGATGTCCCACGGCTGCTCGTGGCCGACGCGGTTGATGGCGCCGACGAAGTAGCCGTTGGCGACGGCGTGCGCGGGCTGTTCGAGCTTCCAGAGGTATTCGGAAAGCCCCGCCACCGTGGCCGACGGGTTGAAGACGATCTCGGCGCCGTTCAAACCCAAAGCCCGCGCGCCCTCGGGGAAGTGCCGGTCGTAGCAGATGTAGACGCCGACGCGGGCGTAGGCCGTGTCGAAGCAGGGGTAGCCGAGGTTGCCGGGGCGGAAGTAGAACTTCTCCCAGAAGCCGGGGTTGACGTGCGGGATGTGGTTCTTGCGGTACTTGCCGAGGTACTTACCGTCGGCGTCGATGACGGCCGCCGTGTTGTAGTAGACGCCCGCGATCTCCTCCTCGTAGATGGGCACGACGATGACCATCGAGTGCTTCTTCGCCGCCTCCTGCATGAGCTTGACGGTCGGGCCGTCGGGGATGCGCTCGACGGCCTCATACCAGCGCGTCTGCTGTTCGGCGCAGAAGTAGGGCGTGGTGAAGACCTCCTGCATGCAGAGAATCTGCACGCCCTGCGCGCCCGCGTCGTCGATGAGCTTGAGGTGCTTGTCGAGGTTGGCCTTCTTGATCTCTTCGATGGGGGCGTCGGACGGCGCGGCCGTGGTCGCCTGTATCAGTCCGCATTTGACGGTGCGTGCCATTAAAACCTCCGTGTGTCTCTAAAAAATCTCTAATTGCAGTTTGGAGTCGAGTGTGACCGGGAGCGATTCAACACAGAGACACGGCTCGTCGAGCTATTGGCCCCAAGCTGTGTCTCTGTGTTGAAAGCTCACTTCATTCCCACTCGAATGAAAACAAAACTCATTCGCCGGTGACGGCGACCGCGGCATTCGCATCGGCGGTTTCGGCGACGCTCGGCGGCAACAACTTCGTCAGCCCGTAGTGCGCCGCGAAGGCGACGCCGAAGCCCACGAACCAAGCGTAGTCGTAGAGCGCCCTGAGCGCCGGCACCAGCAACCCCACCCACGCCAAGAAGCAGCCCAGCAGCGTCGCCGCCACCGCGCGCCAGTTCCAGCCGGAAGTGTAAGTGTAGACGCCCCTCTGCCGGTAGAGGTCTGCGAGCGCGAGGCTCTTACGCCGCACGAGCCAGTAGTCCGCGATGAGCACGCCCGCGATGGAGCCGAGGCCGCCCGAGTAGCCCAGGAGCCACGAGAAGATATAACCCGAGGGGTCGGCCAAAAGCCGCCACGGCTGCATCAGGATGCCGATGATGCCCGTGATAAGCCCGCCGAGCCGGAACGAGATGAGCCGCGGGAAGGCGTTCGCAAAATCGTTCGCGGGCGAGACGACGTTGGCCGCGATGTTGACCGAGAGCGTCGCGACCACGACCGTGAACATCGAGACGGCGACGATGACCGGATGCTCGAAGCGCCCGACCAGCTTGACGGGATCCCACACGTCGCCCGCCGCCATGTCCGGGTAGATGACCATCGCGGCCGAGGTGATGAGCACGCCCATCGCGGCGAAGATGGTCATCGTCGAGGGCAGCGCCACGACCTGCCCCACGGCCTGCTCGCGCTGGCTGCGGCCGAAGCGCGTGAAGTCGGGCATGTTCAAAGAGAGCGTCGCCCAGAAGCCGATCATCGCCGTCAGGGAGGGGACGAAGATGGGCCAGAACTCGCCCAGCGTCTTGAAGTGCGAGGGCTGCGTCAGGATGTGGCCCAAGCCTTCGGCCCGCCAGAGCGCCCACACGACCAGCAGCGCCGTCATCACCAGCACGAAGGGCGCGGCCCAGTTCTCGACGCGGCGCAGCAAGTCCATCCCCCGGTAGATGATGTAAATGTTCATCCCCCAGAAGACGAGGAACGAGAGCCACTCGGTCGTCGTGTGGCCGCCGAATCCCGCGCCGAGCAGCGTGTGCCAGCCGGGCACGATTGCCTTCAACAGCACGTCGATGGCCTGCCCGCCGATCCAGGCTTGGATGCCGAACCAGCCGCACGCGACGATGGCGCGCATGAGCGCCGGCAGGTTCGACCCCACGGTGCCGTAGGCGGCGCGCGCGAAGACGGGGAAGGGAATGCCGTACTTCGTGCCCGGGTGCGAGTTCAGAAGGATCGGGGCGAGGACGATGGTGTTGCCGAGCAGGATGGTGACGAGCGCCTGCCACCAGTTCATCCCCGCCGAGATGAGCCCCGACGCCATCATGTAGGTCGGGATGCAGTGCGCCATGCTCACCCACAGCGCCGCGTAGTTATACGTCGTCCACGTCCGCCGCCCGACCGGCACCGGCGCGAGGTCTTCGTTATAAAGCGGGCTGCGCCGAATCTCCTCTTCCGCGCCCTCCTTCAACTCAACGCGCCCGTCTTCGTGCTGAATTGTTTCGCTCATGGTGTCCCCGCTCACGGCCCTGCGGTCACATGCTCACGCACGTGCCGCGCTTGAGGAACTGTCCGGCGCCCGCCTTGCCCTTGAACTCTCCGTTTTCAACGACGACGCTGCCGCGAGACAGAACCGTTTCGACCACGCCTTTCACCTTGCGACCTTCATATGCTGAGTAATCGACGTTCATGTGGTGCGTCGCGGCCGAGATGGTCTGCTCGGCGTCGGGGTCGAAGATGACGATGTCCGCGTCGGAGCCGACGGCGATTGTCCCCTTGCGCGGGAAGAGGCCGAACATCTTGGCGGCGGCCGTCGAGGTCAACTCGACGAAGCGATTCAAAGAGACGCGGTTCTGCGCGACGCCGCCGTCGTAGATGAGCGACATGCGGTGCTCGACGCCGGGCGCGCCGTTCGGGATTTTCGAGAAGTCGTCGCGCCCCAGCTCCTTCTGCTCCTTCATGCAGAAAGGGCAGTGGTCGGTAGAGATGACTTGCAGGTCGTCGGTCTTCAACCCCTTCCACAGCTCGTCCTGATTCCAACGCTCGCGCAGCGGCGGCGTCATCACGTACTTCGCGCCCTCGAATCCGTCGCCGTAGTCTTCCGTGGAGAGGAAGAGGTACTGCGGGCAGGTCTCTGCGAAGGCGGGCAGGCCGCGGTCGCGCGCCTCGCGCACCTGGTTCAAGGCGTCGGCGCAGGAGAGGTGGACGATGTAGACGGGCGACTCGGCCATCTCGGCGAGGCGGATGGCGCGGTGGACGCCCTCGGCTTCGGCGATGGTCGGGCGTGTGAGCGCGTGATACTTGGGCGCGGTGCGTCCTTCGGCCAGCGCGCGCTTGATGATCTCGTTGATGACGATGCCGTTCTCGGCGTGCATGCAGATGAGGCCGCCGCGCGCGCCCGCCGCCGACATCGCGCGGAAGATGGTCGCGTCGTCGGCGAGGAAGACGCCCGGGTAGGCCATGAAGAGCTTGAAACTCGTCACGCCCTCGTCCATCAACGTATACAACTCCTCGGTCTGGCCGTCCTCGAACTCGGTCGTGATGAGGTGGAAGCCGTAGTCGATCACGCACTTCCCCTCGGCCTTCCTGTGCCAGTTGTCCACGCCCTCGACGAGCGCCTGACCCTTGTACTGCACCGCGAAGTCGATGATGCTCGTCGTTCCGCCATGCGCCGCCGCAATCGTCCCGGTGCGAAAATCATCGGACGACTCCGTCCCCCCGAACGGCAACTCCATGTGCGTGTGCGGGTCGATGCCGCCCGGGATGACAAGTTTCCCATTCGCATCAATCACACGGTCTGCCTCAACATCAAGCTTCGCCCCGATGGTCGAGACCTTCTCACCCTCAATCAGGATGTCCGCCCTGTAATCGTCAACCGCCGTGACGACGCGCCCGTTACGTATCAGAGTTTTCATACGCTTCCTTCTTTAAAAGACTAGAGACTGTTAAGAAGACCAATATCAACAAGCTTCACGCGGCGACCATCTTTTATAAATGTTATTGACTCATAGAAATGTTCAAGGGGGATAAACTTTCCTTTTGTTTCGGCAAGTTGCTTAAGTTTCCCGTGACAAGAATGCGTCCAACTCAGCAGCTCAATTCCCCAACCATCGTCTAAGAAACCTTCGAGGTCGTAAAGGAAACCTTCGTTATTGCGATAGCCTTTACCATCACCCGTACATAAGACAATAGTCCCAGGCATATCTCGGTATTTCCTTATATGCCTGTACATTTGAAGCTGGATAGCATGGTCAACGGTTTCATTCTCTCCTGAACTAGAACGCGGAATTAAGATTGGATTGACTCCGCGGTTGTCCAAGTGTTGCCAAACGTCATCGCTCGGAGGTGGGATGCTGCCACCCCATACGACTTCACTAAATTTTCGCCCACGGGCTGCAAGGAACAGAAAGTGAGCGAAGTGTATTCTGAAGCCATACCTGTCTTCACTCATGCGTTCTTCCGCATAGCGTTGACCTTCGTGAAAGATATTCGAGTTATCGACGTAAAGGCACACCGGGCTGGACACGAATAATTCCTTACTTCGTTGAGTTGTATTACACGGTGGCGAACGCGGCGTCGAGCGCGTTGATTAGTTCGTCAATCGTGTCCTTCGTCGAGTTGAGCATGACGCCGGTGCGGATGACATTAGGGTGTCAAGGTTATTGCCCGCGCAGAATTTGTTTGATGTCTGCGTTCGCCGGGTCGAGGTCAATCATTAAATCGCCGCCGCGCCGCCCGACGTAATTCCTGGCGCCGTAATGCACGCGCCAAAGCCAGACGCCTTTCGACAAGTGCTGCGAGACGGTAATCAGGCTCTCTTTCGCGTCAACGCCCAACTCTTTCGCCTTGCGATTCGCCGAGGCTAAGACCTGCGCCACCGAGACGGCGATTTCGTCCTGTAAAGTTTCGTTGCTCAAGACCGTCATTGCTTTTGTCCCTGAAAGATTTCGCTCGTCTTTCCGAGCACGCCGACTCGTCCCGAAGGCTCGATTAAATAGACATTCTCCTGTGAGACGACGAATTCGCCAAGATAAAACTCACCTTTCAAATCGGGGTCGTCGCGCACGGCGCGCACGTCGTTCAAACTCGGCTCTTGCTGAAAATCCGCACCCGTGTTCGGGTGCGTGTGGAACGAGGCGACGATTGCCTTGCCGCTGACTAAACAACTTCCATGCGGCGGCAAGACAATCTCATTCTGCGTTCCCCTCTGCCAACGGACGGCGCTCAGAAGCCCGACATCGTCAAAGACAATAAATCCGCCCTCCTCGTGTCCGCCTGAAACGTCCGGCTCCGAATCTTGCCAAGCCCTTTTAAGCTCGGCAACGACAGAAGGATTACTCGAAAGCTCTGCCGCTGAGAATCTCATTCAGAGCGTCGCAAGGCTCGCGTCGAGCGCCTGAACCAGCTCGTCAATCGTGTCCTTCGTCGAGTTGAGCATGACGCCGGTGCGGATGACGTTGCCGTAGAGGCCGCCTTTGCCGATGAGGACGCCGCGGCGTTTGGTCTCTTCGAAGACCTTGAGGACGGATTGTGGGTCGGGCTCTTTGGTCTCGCGATCTTTGACGAGTTCGAGCGCCTGCATGAGGCCGAGGCCGCGCACGTCGCCGATGACGGTGTATTTGTCTTTGAGTTCTTCAAGGCGCTGGCGGAAGTAGGCGCCGACCTCGGCGGCGTTGCGGCGGAGGTCTTCCTCTTCGATGACCTTAATCACCGCGAGGGCGGCGACCATCGAGACGGGGTTGCCGCCGAAGGTGCAGAAGGTGAGCCCGGGGAACTTGTCGGCGACCTCGGGCGTGGCGACGGTGATGCCGACGGGGACGCCGTTGCCGAGGCCCTTCGCGGAGGTGATGATGTCGGGCTCGACGTTCCAGTGCTCGATGCCGAACCACTTGTCGCCGGTGCGCCCCCAGGCGGTCTGCACCTCGTCGGCGATGAAGAGGCCGCCGTGCTTGCGAGTTATTTCAGCCACGCGCTCGAAGTAGCCGGGCGGCGGGACGATGAAGCCGCCGACGCCGAGGATGGGTTCGGCCATGAAGGCCGCGATCTCGCCCGTCGTCTGCGTCATGATGAGTTCTTCCAAGTCCTCGGCGCAGGCGAGCCCGCAGTTCTCGGGAGACAATTTGAACGGGCAGCGGTAGCAGTAGGGCGCGCGCGCGTGAACTATTCCAGCGACCTGCGGCGGCAGCGGTCGCCACGTCGAATGGCCGACCGCTGAAAGTGCTGTGGCCGAGCGTCCCGAGTAGCTGTGACGCAGCACGACGATCTCGTGTCTGCCGGTCGCGGTCTTGGCGGCGTGGATGGCTGTGTCGTCGGCTTCGGTGCCGCTGTTGGTGAAGAAGGATTTCTTCAGGCGGCCGGGCGTAATCTGGTAGAGCTTCTCGGCGAGGTCGGACTGCGGCTTGTTGGCGTAGAGCGTCGAGGTGTGCTGAATCGTCTTCACCTGCTCGACGACCGCCTCGGTCACCTTCGGGTGTGCGTGGCCGACGCTGACGGTGAGCACGCCGCCGAAGCAGTCGAGGTAGCGGTCGCCCTTGTCGTCCCAAACGTACTGCCCTTCGCCGCGGACGAGCGCGAGCGGCTCCTGGTAGTACATCGCGACCGCGGGGAAGAGAAACTCTTTGTGCTTCTCGACGATCTCGGAGCCGGTCGGCTTGGTCTCGGTCGCGTTCAGTTGCGGTTCGGCGGTGCTCATGTCTCTTTCTCCGAAGATGTTAGTCAGTTGGTTTCGCGTCAGGCCGACTTCGGCTTGTAGGCTTTGGAGTCGTTCTTGATGCGGAAGAAGATGACGTAGGCGCCCCACGCGATGGAGGCGAACATCGCCAGCGCGGCCAGCGGCCCGCCGAGCGTGCGGTTGACCCACGCCGAGTTCATGAAGCCGAGAACAATAGGCGCCAGCCCCAGCAGCAACAGCGCGTAGACGCGCAGCACACGCGCGGGCGAGATCGGCGTGCGGCCGAGGATTTCGAAGTAGGATTGCATGCGGCCGTAGCCGTTCTCCTGCCGCTTCGGCCTGATGACGTACGAGCCGAGCGGCACGACGGGGAACATCGCGGCGACGACCCAGCGCGTCGCCTCCCAGGCGCCGTCTTCGCGCTCGCGGTAGTCGAGCAGCGTCGTACCGAACCCGTTGAAGGTGTTGAAGGAGGGCGCGGTCGCCTCCTTCATGCGTTCGGTCAACTTCCTGATCTCGTCGATGCTGTGCTGGAAGACCGCGACCCCGAGCGGCTCGCCGCAGCCGGAACACTTCGAGTTCACGTCGGCGTCCTGATTTAGCGTTCGGCAGGCGGGGCAGTTGACCGTGACCCGCTTGGCTTCGGTGGTTGTGCTCATCTGTGTCGTCGCGAGGTTAGTACAGATTACCTTCGCGTTTGCGGCCGGTGTAATCGACGTAGACCACTTTCAACTCGGTGTAGAAGTCGAGCGCGGTCGAGCCCTGCTCGAAGGCGCCGACGCCGGTGGACTTGATGCCGCCGAAGGGGACGTGCGCCTCGCCGCCGGTGGTGGGCGAGTTGATGTGCGTCATGCCGGTCTCGATCTCGTCCACGAAGCGGAAGACGCTCGCTGCGTCGTTGGTAAAGACGGAAGAGGAGAGCCCGTACTCGCTGTCGTTGGCGACCTGCAAGGCTTCGTCAAAATCTTTCACGCGCAGGACGGAGAGGACGGGGCCGAAGATTTCTTCGCGCGCGATGCGCATGTCGGGCGTGACGCGGTCGAAGATCGTGGGCTGGACGAAGAAGCCCTTGCGCAGGCCCGCGCCGTCCGCGGGGCCGCCGCCGCAGACAAGCTCCGCGCCGTCTTCGCGCGCCACGTCCATGTAGGAGAGGACGGACTTGAACTGGCTCGCGTCAACAATCGGCCCGACCTCCGTCTCCGGCTCACGGCCGTCGCCGAGGCGGAGCGCCTTAGCGCCTTCCGAGATGCGCTTGACGAACTCGTCGGCGACCGTCTCGACGACGACCGCACGGCTCGTCGCGGTGCAGCGCTGGCCCGTCGAGCCGAAAGCGCCCTGCGCCGTGGACTCGACGGCGAGCGACATGTCCGCGTCTTCGAGCACGACGACCGGGTTCTTGCCGCCCATCTCGCATTGCACGCGGACGCCGCGCCGCGCGGCCTGCTCGTAGAGCTTGACGCCCACGCCGTTCGAGCCCGTGAAGGAGATGGCGCGCACGGCCGGATGGCTGACGATCTCGTCGCCCGCCTCCGACCCCGAGCCGAGGATGAGATTGATGACGCCCGCGGGGATACCTGCTTCGGCTAACAGCTCGACAATCCTGACGGCCGTCGCGGGCGTGTTCGTCGCGGGCTTGAAGACGACCGTGTTGCCGGCGACGAGCGCGGGCGCGAGCTTCCAGACGGGGATGGCGACGGGGAAGTTCCAGGGCGTGACGACGGCGACGACGCCGTGTGGTTGCTTGATGGTGTAAGCGAAGTTCGAAGGGAGTTCTGAAGGGATGGTCTCGCCGTTCATGCGGCGCGACTCGCCCGCGCAAAAGTCGGCGACGTTGATGGAGCGCTGCAACTCGCCGCGCGCCTCCCCGATGGTCTTGCCCTCCTCGCGCGTGAGCAGCGCGGCGACGCTCTCTTTGTTCTCTTCGAGCAGACGGGCGAAGCGCGCGACGATGCGGCCCCGCGTGGGAGCGGGCGTCGAGCGCCAGCCGCGAAAGGCTTCGGCCGCGGCCTCGACCGCGCGCCGCGCCTCCTCGCGCGTCGAGAGTCGGACGACGCCGAGCACGTCCTCCGTGTTCGCGGGGTTGACATTCTCGGTCGTCTTCTGCGACGAAGACTCGACCCACTCACCTTTGACGAAGTTGCGGTAGGTGTCCATGCTTTGACTTGTGAATTTGAATTTAAGGCGTCCGGTATGGAAGCGTCCGTCATACAGGCGCGGCCGCCGGAGACCGCGAAAATATACCACACGCCGGGCGCGCGGGAGCGAAAAATGAGGAAAGGCTTAACCATTTTTTCCAATCCTCCGCTATGATGTCCCGCGACTTTCGAGTTCAGACATCCGACCGAATGATGAACTTTCAAAATCTGCGTGAGCTGTTGGAGGCGCGCGCCGAGGCCACGCCCGAGAAGGTTTTTCTCTTCTCGGAGGCGGACGGCCGCCGCTTCACCTATCGAGAGTTCGACGCGGCCGTCAACCGCGCGGCGAACCTGCTCTCGTCGCGCGGAGTAGGTAAAGGAGATGTCGTCAGTCTGCTCCTGCCCAACAGCGCCGAGTACGTCGTCGCATACTTCGCCTGCTTCAAGCTGGGCGTGCTCGCGGGGCCGGTCAACTCGCTCTTGAAGACGGAGGAGATGGCCTATGTCGTCGGCAACTCCGAGACGAAGCTGATGCTCTACAGCACGCAGTTCGAGGAGCAGGTCTCCGAGTTGAAGAATGAAGTGAAAACGCTCCGCGAGGCCGTCGTCTTCGACGACGAGCGCGCGGCGACCGAAGGCTTCGGTGATGAGCCGGGCGCGTGGGGCGAACTGACGCGCGACGACGAGGCCATCATCATTTACACTTCGGGGACGACGGGAAAGCCCAAAGGGTGTCTGCTCACGCACGGCAACCTGCTCGCCAACGCGCGGCAGATAGTCGAGTGGCTCGGCTTCAACGAAGACGACAGGCTTTTGACAGTCATGCCGCTCTTCCACATGAACGCCGTCTCGGTGACGACCGTGAGCGCGCTCTACGCGGGCGGCTCGACCGTGACGAGCACGCGCTTCTCCGCCTCACGCCACTGGCAGATAGTCAGCGACTATCAGGTCACCTCCTTCGGCTCGGTCGCGACGATGCTCTCGATGCTGCTCAAGACGTACCCCGAAGGCGTGCCCGAGGGTTTGAGCACGGCGCAACTCCGCTTCGCCATGTGCGGCTCTGCGCCCGTGCCGGCCGAGGTCATGCGCCGCTTCGAGGAGACTTTCGACTGCCTCGTCGTCGAGGGCTACGGGCTGTCGGAGTCCACCTGTCGCTCGACCTTCAACCCGCCGGACAAGCGTCGCCGCGCAGGTTCCTGCGGCATTCCCATCGGCAACGAGATGCGCGTCGTGGACGAGGAGGATCGTGAGCTGCCCGACGGCGAGGCAGGCGAGATCGTCATGCGCGGCGAGAACATTTTTAAGGGCTACTTCAAGAACGAGGAGGCGACGGCGCGCGCCTTCCGCGGCGGC
The DNA here is from genome assembly GCA_964246655.1 of uncultured Pyrinomonadaceae bacterium. Taxonomy (GTDB): domain Bacteria; phylum Acidobacteriota; class Blastocatellia; order Pyrinomonadales; family Pyrinomonadaceae; genus QHXN01. The sequence goes on along the minus strand of CAXTSK010000044.1, from coordinate 2,093 downwards.
TGGTTCCACACGGGCGACGTGGGTTTCCGCGACGCCGAAGGGTTCTTCCACATCGTTGACCGCAAGTCCGACATGGTCATCCGCGGCGGCGAGAACATCTACCCGCGCGAGATAGACGAGCTGCTCTACAAGCACCCCGCGGTCGCCGAGGCCGCCGCCTTCGGCGTCCCCGACCCGCTCTACGGCGAGGACGTGGCCGCCTTCGTCGTGCTCAAAGAAGGGCGCGCGGCCACGGGCGAAGAGATCGCCGCCTACTGCCGCGAGCACCTCGCCGACTATAAATGCCCCAAGGCCGTCCGCGTCGTCGCCGCGCTTCCGAAAGGGCCGACGGGCAAAGTTTTGAAACGTGAGCTGCAAGCGCTCTGGCGGCAAAGCAGTAGTCAGTAGACAGTAGTCGGAGGCTCCGCCTGAGCGGTGGTTGACGACAACGGTCGGGCCGTTACTTAACGAAGGTTTTCTACTGTCTACTTCATCAAATGGCGAAGATTAAAGACAAGGTGGAGAACGCGCTCAACGAGGCGAGGATGCTCGTGCTGGGCGCGCAGGTGCTGGTCGGGTTCCAGTTCCGTTCGGTCTTCGAGCCCGGCTTCGACAAATTGCCGCTGCCGTCGCAGTTGTTGAAGATGGTCGGGCTCGGGCTGCTGCTGCTGGCGGTCGCGCTCATCATCTCGCCCGCGGCTTACCACCGCTTAGTCGAGCAGGGCGAGGACACGCGCGAGATACACCGCTACACGTCGAAGCTGATGACGTGGGCGCTGTTGCCTTTCTCGTTCGGCCTCGGCATAGACTTCTACGTGTCGGCGGAGAAAGTCTTCGGGTGGAAGGCGGGCGTGGCGGCGGGGCTCTTCGGGACGCTGCTGGCGGCGTCGTTCTGGTACGTGCTCGAATTTTACATGCGGCGCGAGCGCAAGGACGAGATCGAGGCGGAGAAGGGAAAGAGCGAGATGTCTGAGGGGCAAGACGGGGCACGGGACGAGAAGCAGAAACTGACCGACAAGATCAAGCACGTGCTGACCGAGTGCCGCGTCGTCCTGCCGGGCTCGCAGGCGCTCCTCGGGTTCCAGTTCATCTCCGTTCTGACGGAGAGCTTCGACAAGCTGCCCTCCCTGTCGAAGTACATACACCTCGCCAGCCTCGGGCTCAACGCCGTAGCTATCGTGCTGCTGATTACGCCGGCCGCATATCACCGCCTCGTCGAGGAGGGCGAGGAGACCGAGCACTTCCACCGCTTCGCGTCGAAGATACTCGTCGCCGCGCTCGTCCCGCTCGCGCTCGCGCTCGCGGGCGACGTGTACGTGGTCGTGCAGAAGGTCTCCGACTCGCAGCTCGTCTCGGTCGTCTCGGCGCTCGTCGTCCTCGCGGTCTTCTGGGAACTCTGGTTCGGCCTCACCCTCTACCGGCGCACGCAGCGGCAATACGCCGACTGAATTTCAAAGTTGGAATTTCAAATTCTTATTAAACAGCGGAGGCAGACCTTGAGACTCATCACAGCCTGCTTAATCACAATCGTCTTACTCGCGTCGGCGGTCGTTGCGCCGCGCGGTTTGGCTTCCGTGGACGCGGGGCCGAGGGAGCAGAGGATCGCGGCGGCGGCCGAGGCACTACGCGGGCAACTCGTCGCGCAGCGGCGCGACTTCCACATGCACCCGGAGCTTTCGAACCGCGAGGAGCGCACCTCGCGCGTCGTCGCCGAACGTCTGCGCGCGTTAGGGCTGACCGACATCAAGGCGGGTGTGGGCAAGTACGGCGTGACGGCGCTGCTCGTCGGCGGCAAGCCCGGCCCCGTCGTCGCCGTGCGCGCCGACATGGACGCGCTGCCGATTCAGGAGGCGAACGACAAGCCCTACAAGTCGCAGACGCCGGGCGTCATGCACGCCTGCGGCCACGACGTGCACACCACGGTCGAGCTGGGCGTCGCCGAAGTCCTGAGCAAGATGAAGGAAGAGGTGCGCGGCACCGTCAAGTTCATCTTTCAGCCAGCCGAAGAGGGCCTGCCCGCGGGCGTGGAGGGCGGCGCGAAGCTGATGATTAAAGAGGGCGCGTTAGATAACCCGCGCCCGCAGGCCATCTTCGGACTCCACACCGAGCCCAAC
>CAXTSK010000043.1:0-17113 GCA_964246655.1 uncultured Pyrinomonadaceae bacterium | reverse complement strand
CCGACAATCTCGAGGCAGGTGTTGCTCTGCGCGACGCGGGAGGCGATCTGCTGGTTCGGGGGCGTCAGCTCGACCCTCAGCCCCGAGCCCTCCCACGCGCCTCCCCGCCGCGCCTCCGCGAGCAGGAAGCGCGCGAGCCGCTGCCCGACCTCGCGCAGCGAGAGCGTTTCGACCAGCTCGGCGCAGCGGCGCAGGCGCCCGGCCAGCACCTTCAGCGCGGCCAGCGCGATCTCGGGGTGCTCAAGCGAGAGGCGACGCACGTCGCGCTTGTCGATAAAGAGCACCGAGGTCGCCTCGTCGGCGGCGACGGTCGAGGGGTATGGGCCGTCGTCGAAGACGGGAAGCTCGGCGACGGTCGCGCCCGCGCGCTCGACGTGGATGACCTGCTCGCGCCCGTCGAGGCTCTCGCGGAAGGCGCGCACCGAACCCTCGACGATGACGAAGAGGCCGCGCGCATCCTCGCCCGCTAGAAAGAGCACTTGGTCGCGCGCGTAGCGGCGCTCGACGGCGCGCTCCGCCAGCGCGCCCAGCGTCCGCTCGTCAAGCTCGCCGAAGAGGGCCGTGCTCTTCAGTGCGGAGACCTTGTCCGTCTGCATCGCGCTCATCTTCGACTCACCCGCCTGCGATTTCAAGTGCAGGAAGAATTGTGGGACAGGCTGGAACGTCGGCCGCTGTCGCCGGGCGTGTGACATAAGTCATAGCACCGCCGCGGAGACGGTGCGACGATGCGAGGCAGATGAGAAGGCGGCCCCGCGTGACGCATGTCGCCAAATTCGTTCATTCAACCCTCCGAGGAGGACTCATGTCGAGTCAGTATAAACGTCTCTGGATAGCTCTGGGTGTAGTCATCGCGGCGTCGTTCGCGGTGCTCGGCTTCTTCGGCTACCGCGGCATCAAGAACGCTCCCCCGATTCCGCACGAGGTTGTCACGACGGACGGCCGCGCGCTCTTCGACCACGACACGATTCAGTCAGGCCAGGGCGTCTGGCAGTCCGTCGGCGGGCAGGAGGTCGGCTCGATCTTCGGCCACGGCGCGTACGTCGCGCCCGACTGGACGGCCGACTGGCTCCACCGCGAATCCGTGTTCGTCCTCGACGCGTGGGCGCGTGAGGCGGGCGGGCGCGACTTCGCCGCCCTCACGGTCGAGCAGCAGGCATCCTTGAAGGCGCGCCTCGTGCTGGAGATGCGGACGAACACCTACGACCCTTCGACCGGGCGAGTAACGGTCAGCCCCGTGCGCGCCGCGGCCTTCGATGCGGTCGCCGCACACTACGCGGACGTGTTCGCCGCTGGGCGCGACGAGTACGCCATCCCGCGCGGAGCCTTGAACGACGCGACGAAGGCGAGGCAGATGGCCGCGTTCTTCTGGTGGACTTCGTGGGCCGCCTCGACGAACCGCCCCGGCTCGGACGTTTCCTACACGCAGAACTGGCCCCACGAGCCGCTCGTCGCCAACGCCCCCACGGGCGGAACCGTCGTCTGGAGCGTCGTCAGCTTCATCCTGCTGCTCGCAGGCATCGGCGGCATGGTCTGGTACTTCGCCTCGCAGGAGCGCGAACCCTCACACCAGGAGTTGCCGTCGAGCGACCCACTTCTGGGCCTGCGGCCGACGCCCTCGCAACGCGCGACCTTCAAATACTTCTTCGTTGTAGCCGCGCTTATCGTCGTGCAGATAGGGCTCGGGGCCATTGCTGCGCACTACGGGGTGGAGGGGTCGAGCTTTTACGGCATCCCGCTCGACCAGTATTTGCCCTACTCGGTCGCGCGCACGTGGCACACTCAGTTGGGTCTGTTCTGGATCGCCACCTCGTGGCTGGCGACGGGACTCTTCATCGCGCCAGCGGTCTCGGGCTACGAGCCGAAGGGGCAGAGGCTTCTCGTCAACGTCCTGTTCGCGGCGGTGCTGCTCGTCGTCGTCGGGTCGCTCTCGGGCGAGTGGCTGGGCGTTCATCAGTATCTCGGCGAATACTGGTTCTGGTTCGGCCATCAGGGCTACGAGTACGTAGACCTCGGCCGCTTCTGGCAGATACTCCTCTTCGGCGGGCTTGTCTTCTGGCTGTGGCTGATGTGGCGCGCGCTCCGGCCCGCGCTCATGCAGAAGGGCGAGAGCCGCTCGCTCCTCATGCTCTTCCTCGTCGCCTCCATCGCCATCCCGCTCTTCTACGCCGCAGGTCTGATGTACGGGCAGAAGAGCCACATCGTCACGGCCGAGTACTGGCGCTGGTGGGTCGTCCACCTCTGGGTCGAGGGCTTCTTCGAGGTCTTCGCCACCGTGGTCATCGCCTTCCTCTTCACGCGCCTGAAGCTCCTCTCGATCCAGACGGCGACGAAGGCCGTGCTCTTCTCGACGGTCATCTTCCTGTCGGGCGGCATCGTCGGCACGTTCCACCACCTCTACTTCACGGGTATGCCTTCGAGTGTGCTCGCCCTGGGCGCGACCTTCAGCGCGCTCGAAGTCGTGCCGCTCGTCCTCGTCGGCTTCGAGGCGTGGGAGAACATCCGGCTCGCGCGCGCCCGCCGGTGGCTGACGGCCTACAAGTGGCCCATCTACTTCTTCGTCGCCGTTGCCTTCTGGAATTTCGTCGGCGCGGGGCTCTTCGGCTTCCTCATTAACCCGCCCATCGCGCTCTACTACATGCAGGGGTTGAACACGACGCCCGTCCACGGCCACACGGCGCTCTTCGGCGTCTACGGCGTGCTCGGCATCGGGCTCATGCTCTTCTGCCTGCGCGCGCTCCAGCCCGGAAGGGCGTGGAAGGAGTGGCCGCTTAAGTACGCCTTCTGGGCGATCAACGGCGGGCTCGCGCTGATGGTCTTGCTCTCGCTGCTGCCCATCGGGCTCATGCAGACGTGGGCGGCGGTCGAGACTGGGACGTGGTACGCGCGTTCGGCCGAGTTCATGCAGACGGGGCTGATGGACAAGCTCCGCTGGATGCGCGTGGTTGGCGACACGATCTTCGCCATCGGCGCGCTGGTGCTCGGCTACTTCGTCCTCGGCCTTATCACCGGCCACTCGCACGACCAGCGCGGGACGGTCGAGGCCGGCGAGTCCGAAGTGTTCTCCGCCGGGGAGGCGCACGCCGGGGATTGAGAGGAGGCGAAATTAAGAGGTCGAAGGGGAGGTGTGTCGAACACTCCCCTTTTGCTTTTACCTTCAACTCCTCCGGCCCACTGTTTGCAATTCCCCCGAGGCGCGGGCTTTCCGGCGCACATTTCCAGTCTAGCGCCGAATTCTCTGGGTGAGAATCCACAGACGCCAGCACGTTGCTGGGGGAGATTACACATGACTGAGCGCAAGCAGACCATGATGGACGGCAACGAGGCCGCCTCCTACGTCGCCTATAAGACCAACGAGGTCATCGCCATCTACCCCATCACGCCCTCCTCGAACATGGGCGAGAACGCTGACGCGTGGGCCGCCGAGGGGCGTAAGAATATCTGGGGCGTCGTGCCCGCCGTGCGCGAGATGCAGTCGGAGGGCGGGGCCGCCGGCGCCGTCCACGGCACGCTCCAGACCGGGAGCCTCACGACCACGTTCACGGCCAGCCAGGGATTGCTCCTGATGATCCCGAACATGTTCAAGATCGCGGGCGAGCAGACCCCGACGGTCTTCCACATCGCCGCCCGCGCCGTCGCCACCCACGCCCTCTCCATCTTCGGCGACCACTCGGACGTGATGGCGACTCGCTCCTGCGGATGGGGGATGCTCTTCGCTAACTCGGTGCAGGAGGTGATGGACTTTGCGCTCGTCTCGCAGGCGGCGACCCTCGCCTCGCGCGTCCCCTTCCTCCACGTCTTCGACGGCTTTCGCACTTCGCACGAGGTGCAGAAGATCGAGCGGCTGACGGACGAAGACCTGCGCGCCCTGATCGACCCGGAACTCGTTCGCGCGCATCGCTCGCGTGCTCTGACGCCCGACCGCCCCGTCGTGCGCGGGACGGCGCAGAACCCCGATGTGTTCTTCCAGGCGCGCGAGGCGTCGAATCCCTTTTATCTCGTCACGCCCGCCATCGTGCAGGAGGAGTTCGACAAGCTTGCCGCCCTCACAGGTCGCGGGTATCGGCTCTTCGACTACGTCGGCCACCCCGAGGCCGAGCGCGTCGTCGTGATGATGGGCTCGGGCTGCGAGGCGACCGAGGAGGCAGTCGAAGCGCTGCTCAACCGCGGAGAGCGCGTCGGCCTCGTCAAGGTACGACTCTACCGCCCGTTCTCCGTCGAGCACCTGCTGGCGGCCATCCCCCGCACGGCGCGTGTCCTCGCCGTGCTCGACCGCACGAAGGAGCCGGGCTCGGCGGGCGAGCCGATCTACCAGGACGTGCTCACCGCCATCGGCGAGCGCCTCGTCGCCGGCACGTCCCCGTTCGCCACGACGCCGCGCGTGGTGGGCGGGCGCTACGGGCTGGCCTCCAAGGAGTTCACACCCGCGATGGCGAAGGCCGTCTTCGACGAGTTGAAGAAGCCCGCGCCGAAGAATCACTTCACGGTCGGCATCCGCGACGACGTGACGCACACCTCGCTCGAATACGATCCGTCGTTCTCGACCGAGCGCGCCGAAGGCGTCCGCGCGCTCTTCTGGGGCTTAGGCGCGGACGGCACGGTCGGCGCCAACAAGAACACCATCAAGATCATCGGCGAGCAGACCCCGAACTACGCGCAAGGCTACTTCGTCTACGACTCGAAGAAGTCGGGCGCGATGACGGTCTCGCACCTGCGCTTCGGCCCGCACCCGATCAGGAGCACATACCTCGTCTCGCGCGCCAACTTCGTCGCCGTCCACCAGTTCAACTTCGTCGAGCGCTACGACGTGCTCGACGCGGCCGAACCGGGCGCGACCTTCCTCCTCAACAGCCCCTTCCCCCATGAAGAGGTCTGGGAGCGCCTGCCGCGTCCCGTCCAGCAGCAGATCATCGACAAGCGCCTGCGCTTCTACTCCATCAACGCCTATGACGTGGCGAAGCAGGCCGGGATGGGCACGCGCATCAACACCATCATGCAGACCTGCTTCTTCGCCATCTCGGGCGTGCTGCCGCGCGAAGAGGCGATTGCGAAGATCAAAGAGTCCATCGAAAAGACGTACGGGAAGCGCGGCCAGGCTGTGGTGCGGCAGAACTACGCGGCCGTGGACGCGGCGCTCGCTCACCTGTACGAGGTTCAGGTTCCGGCGCGGGCCACGAGCGCGCTCGACCGGCCGGCGGCCGTTTCCCCCGCCGCGCCCGATTTCGTGCGGAACGTAACCGCCGAGATACTGGCCGGGCGCGGCGACGCTCTTCCGGTCAGCGCCCTCCCAGCCGACGGCACCTACCCCACCGCCACGGCACAATGGGAGAAGCGCAACATCGCGCTCGACGTGCCCGTGTGGGAGCCTGACCTGTGTATCGAGTGCGGCAAGTGTGTGATGGTCTGCCCGCACTCGTGCATCCGCGCGAAGGTCTACGAGGAGAAGGAGCTGGCCCTCGCGCCCGATACCTTCAAGCACATTCCATCGAAGTTCCGGGAGCTGCCAGACCAACGCTACACGATCCAAGTGGGCGTCGAGGACTGCACGGGCTGCCGCCTCTGTGTAGAGGTCTGCCCGGCCAAAGACAAATCACAGTCTTCGCGCAAGGCGCTCAACATGCGCGAGCAGTTCCCGCTGCGCGAGCCGGAGCGCGCCAACTGGGACTTCTTCCTGAGCCTCCCCGACGTTCGGAAGGACGGCGCGATGAAGTTCGACTCGGTGAAGAACGTGCAGCTCCTCCAGCCGCTCTTCGAATTCTCGGGCGCGTGCGCCGGCTGCGGCGAGACGCCGTACGTCCGCCTGCTCACGCAGCTCTTCGGCGACCGCGCCTGCATCGCCAACGCCACGGGCTGCTCGTCCATCTACGGCGGGAACTTGCCGACCACGCCCTATACGGTCAACCGCGAGGGGCGCGGGCCCTCTTGGTCGAACTCGCTCTTCGAGGACAACGCTGAGTTCGGACTCGGGATGCGCATGGCGCTCGACCATCAGAACCACTACGCGCGCGAGTTGGTCGGCCGGCTCAGGTCTGAGATCGGTGAGGCGCTGGCCGATGGGCTGCTCACGGCCGACCAGTCCACGGACGGCGGCGTGGGCGCGCAGCGCGAACTAGTCGCCGCGCTCAAGGCCAGGCTCAGGGACGACTTCCGCCCCGAGGCGCGCGACCTTCTGTCGGTCGCCGACGCCCTGGTTAAAAAGAGCGTGTGGATCGTCGGCGGCGACGGCTGGGCCTACGACATCGGGTTCGGCGGCCTCGACCACGTCCTCGCCTCAGGCGCTAACGTCAACATCCTCGTCTTAGACACCGAGGTCTACTCGAACACGGGCGGGCAGGCGTCGAAGGCGACGCCGCTGGCGGCGGTGGCGAAGTTCGCCGCCGGGGGCAAGGCCACCGTGAAGAAAGACCTCGGCCTGATGGCGACCAGGTACGGCAACGTCTACGTCGCGCAGGTGGCGATGGGCGCCAGCGACACGCAGACCGTCAAGGCGCTCATCGAAGCAGAGACGCACGAAGGCCCGTCGCTCGTCATCGCCTACAGCCAGTGCATCGCGCACGGCATCGACATCGCGAAGGGCATGTCGCACCAGAAGCTCGCCGTCGAGTCGGGTCACTGGCCGCTCTACCGCTATAACCCCGCTCGCACCGACGACGGAAAGAACCCGTTCCAGTTGGATTCGGGTGATCCGAAAATCCCCTTACAGGACTACATCTACACGGAGGCTCGCTACCGCATGCTCCAGCAGAGCGACCCCGCCGTAGCGAAGTTCCTGCTCGGGCGGGCGCAGGCCGCGGTCAACACGAGGTGGCAGCAATATAAGCGCATGGCCGAGGCGGAATCGACCAAGGACTGATCGATAACCGAAGATTTACGTGGGAGGCTGGTAATGGACTTGAGCACATCCTATCTCGGGCTCAGGCTGAAGAACCCGGTCGTGGCTTCGGCTTCGCCGCTGTCGCAGACGCTCGACGGCATCCGCCGCCTGGAAGACGCGGGGGCGAGCGCGGTCGTCATGTACTCGCTCTTCGAGGAGCAGATTTACCTTGAGAGCATGGCGCTGAGCGACCTCCTCGACCGCGGGACTTTCTCAACCGCCGAGGCGCTCAACTACTTCCCCGAGATGCACGGCTACAACGGGGTTAGCCCCGAAGGCTACCTGAGACTCATTCATGACGCGAAGGAGGCCGTCCGCATACCCGTCATCGGCAGTCTCAACGGCACGACGCCGGGCGGCTGGATCGAGTACGCGCGGCTCATCGAGGAGGCGGGCGCGGACGCGCTCGAACTGAACGTCTACTTCATCCCGGCCAACCCGTACGTGCCGGGCGAGGCGGTCGAGCGACGCTACCTCGAAATCCTACGCGACGTGAAAGGCTCGGTCTCGATTCCCGTCGCCATAAAGCTCAGCCCGTACTTCAGCTCCATTGGAGACATGTCGCGCCGGCTTGTGGACGAAGGCGCGGACGCGCTCGTCTTCTTCAACCGCTTCTACCAGCCCGACTTCCACCTCGAACGGATGGAGGTCGAGCCGCGGCTCGTCCTTTCCAGCCCGCACGAGTTGCGTCTGCCGCTCTGCTGGGTCGCCATCCTCTACGGCGAACTTCTGACGGACTTCGCCGTCACAAGCGGCGTCCACACGCACGAGGACGTGTTGAAGTCTCTGATGGCGGGCGCGAAGGTAGCGATGATGGCTTCGGAGCTTCTGCGCAGCGGCGTGGGGCGAGTCGCGGAAATTCTCAGAGAGATTGAGGAATGGATGGAGCGCAACGAGTACGAGTCGGTGACGCAGATGATCGGCAGCATGAGTCGCTCGAACGTCGCCGACCCGGCGGCCTTCGAGCGCGCCAACTACATGAAGATGCTGGCCTCCTACCGGAAGGCCGGGGTCTAGAAGCCGGAGGTGAAAGTCATGTCCACGAAAGACGAACGCGACACTCTTGAGGTGCTCAAGGCGGAGTTGGACTACATCGAGAAGGGCGGCTACGGGCGTCCGGTCAGGAGGTCCTGGCAGCCACCCTCGATCTTCCAGGATTCGCTGACCTGCATCAACTACGGCTACCCGTACCGCGCGCACCCATGTCGTAACTGTCTGCTCGACAACCACGTGCCCGACGGGTTGCACGCCACGCCAACCCCCTGCCACCACATCCCACTCGACGCCGAAGGCGCGACCGTCGAAGCCCTGGAGTTGGAAGAGAACCAGGCGTTACTCGAAGAGAAAGTCAAGGCATGGCTGCGCGCCAGGATCAACGAGATTGAGGAAGCGCGCGACATCTCTATCCAAAGTTGAGCGCAAATCACCGCACATCTGTTACTAAGCCCCTTGCGCGTGTGCTATACCTGCCTCTAACCGGAAAGAGGTCGGCGCAGGTACTTGGAATCGTCCCGAGGCTTAGCCGGCGGACGCGAAAAAAGAGGCACCTGTGACCGATCTGCTCCAAGCCATTCGCGACCTCGAAAAGTTCACCGGCCCGAGTCTGACGCGGCGGATTGGCGCATTGGAGTCCGCCTTCGCGGAAGCTGACCCCGACTCTTACGCCGCCACCCTCGCACGCCAAGCCGTCTCGCGCGAACTGCTCGCGGGCGCGTACTCGCTGAAGCGCGCCGCGGGGCAGATCAACGTCGTGATTCACGCGCTCGGCATCCTCCTCGTCATCCCGCACATCATCGAGCCGGGTGAAAAGATAGAGTACCTTTCGCTCGGCGCGGGGAACACCGGAAGGGCGTTCGACCTTGAGACTACGCGCCGCGTTGCCGAATTCAAGTTCATACACTGGCGCGGCAGTGCCGACACCATCCGTCAGAACCACTTGTTCAAAGACTTCTTTCTGCTCGCCGAGCACCCAACGCGTAAGCGAACATACCTCTACGTCCTCGGCACGGAGCATCCCTTGAAGTTCTTAAACGGGCGCAGGTCGTTAAGGAGCGTGATGAGCGGGCACGGCGCGCGGTGGGCAGACTTCGAGGCCCGGTTCGGCGACCGCTTCTCCACCGTCGGCGAGTATTTCGCTTACAGGCATGGGGAGGTGAGCATCCAGAACGTCGGCTCAATTCTCGGCGAGTTGATCCCGCCGGAAGATGTTTCGATGACTGACGACGGGGCGTCGTTCTAGTCAACGCTCCGCACTGCCCGCACCCATTCACGAGCGCTACCGCTGAAGTTCTACCCAGTTACGAAGCCCGCGACCAGAATCGTGGGCTTCATGCTTATGCGTCGTCAGCAAGAGTCGGGCTGAAGCCGGCGGTCAGTCGCCGCCTTTTTCAGCGGAGGTCCGGGCGGGGGGCTGGGCGGCCGCGTCGGTCTTTTCAAGTTCAGCGCGCAGGCCCGGGAGGGCGGCGTTTTGCGGGCTGACTGATTCGAGCTTCGAGAGAGTCGCGCGTGCGGCCTCACGGTCGCCAGCGGCGTTGAGCGCGACGGTCAGGTTCTGGAGCGTCGGGACGTGGGCGGGGTCGCGTTCGAGCGAGGCGCGGAACTCCCTGACGGCGCGCCCGACATCGCGCGGCTCGCGGAAGAAGAAGGTGAGGCCGAGGTCCGTGCGGACGTTGATGTTGTCGGGCTGCCGCTTGAGCGCGGCTGCGTACCAGCGCCCGGCCTCCTCGAACCGCTCGGCGTCGAAGTTGGTGTTACCCAGGCCGACGAGCACGTCGAAGTCGTCGGGGCGGAGTTGATTGGCGCGCTCGAAGAGTTTGATCGCCTCCGCGTACCGGTGTGCGGCGTAGAGTTGTTCGGCGGCGCGCGCCTGCGCGTCGAAGTTATCGGGCTGTTCGGCGGCCAGCTTCACCGCCGTTTCGACCGACTCCGCGCTCGGCCCCGAGTTTTCGACCGGCGGGTGGTTCGGCGGCAGACCCGCCGACTGCTGCTGCCCGGCGGCGACGCCTGGCGCCGCATAGCCGCGCTGGTTCGACGTGTTGGCGAACGTGAACCCGACGACGAAGCCGAGCAGCACGCCGATGATGCTGTACAGGATGTTCTCTTTCTTCATTTCGACCCTCATGCAGTCACAGTCCGCAAGCCGAAGGCGTCAGAGAGGACACCTCTCAGTGACGCCTTGACCTCAGACTCGTTCTTGATGCCGAAGCAGTCACGCCAGGCGCGTACGCTCTCCTCGTCGCCCTCTTCGAGGGAGTGGCGCAAGCGCTGGATGAGCGGATGCGAAATCTTGTTGATGGCCGAGGCAAGCATCCGCTCGACGGCGCGCTCCTGCTCGGGGCTGAGCGGCCCGAGCTGAGCGCGCCGTCGGCGCAACTCCTCTCCGGCGATGTCGTGCAGCCGCCCTTTGAGCGAGGCGATGGTCGGCCCCAGGTCGAGGCTGCGCTGGGACTTCACGAACTCGGTTACCTCGGCCTCGACTATCGCGGCAGCCCTCACGGCCTCGCGCTCACGCTCGCGCAGGTTCGAGGCGACGACCGCTTCGAGGTCGTCCACGTCGAAGACGAAGAGGTTCGTGACCTCGCTGACCTTCGGGTCCACGTTGCGCGGGACGCTGATGTCGATGAAGAAAGAGGGGCGGTTGCGGCGCAACCCCTGCGCGTCGCGCGCCATCCGCGCCGTGACGACGTGCCCCGGCGCGCCGGTCGAACAGATGACGATGTCGGCTTCCGCCAGCAGCGCGGGGAATCGCTCGTAGGGGACGGCCTCTCCGCCGAACTCCGCGGCGAGGCGGCGCGCCGTCTCGTGCGTGCGGTTGGCGACGAGGATGCGCGCGGCGCCGCACTTCGAGAGGTGCCGCGCCGCCAGTTCGGCCATCTCACCCGCGCCCAGCAGGAGTACGGTGCGCCCTTCGAGTGCGCCGAGGATTTTTTGCCCTAGCTCGACCGCCGCGTAAGAGACGGAGACGGCACACGCGGCGACGTTCGTCTCCGAGCGCACGCGCTTGGCCGTGTGGAAGGCTCTGTGCATGAGGCGGTGGAGGGTGCGACCGGCCGTGCCCGCTTCGCAGGCGTCGGCGTAAGCCTGTCGCACCTGCCCGAGAATCTGCGGCTCGCCCAGAACCATCGAATCGAGCGAAGAGGCGACGCGGAAGAGGTGGCGCGCGGCCTCCTCCCCCTCGCGCTCGTAGATGTGCCCCCCGAGGTCGCCGTGCGTGTCACCACCCCTCGACGCGAGGAAGTCTGTCACGCGCGTCTTCCCCTCCATGACGTGCGCGGGGTGCAGGTCAACCAGCAGCTCGACGCGGTTGCATGTCGAGAGGATCAAAGCCTCGCGCACCACGTGGCCGTCTGCGAGCGCGCGCAAAGGTTCGGTCAGCGTCCCCTTCGCGAAGGCGAGCCGCTCGCGCACCTCGACCGGCGCCGTCTTGTGGCTCACACCTGTCAGGAAGAGCGTCATGGTCTTATGCCCGGGCTCGATATTTCACGCGTAAGAGTGCATGCCCGGCAGCAGGTAGCTGACGCCGAGGTACGTGAAGAGGATGAGCAGGAATGCGACGAGCGCGAAGTAGGCCGCCGGTCTCCCCGTCCACCCGCGTGTGATGCGGACGTGGAGGAAGGCTCCGTAGATCAACCACGCCACGAGTGCCCCGACCTCTTTCGGGTCCCAGCCCCAGTAGCGCCCCCACGACTCGTTGGCCCACACCGCCCCCGTGATGAGGAGGAGCGCGAGCCCCGCGAACGTGGCGCCGGCCGTCTTGTACATGAGCGAGTCGATCCGCTCCAGGGAAGGCAGAGCCGCCCGCAGGCGCTCGGTGCGGAAGCTGAAGACGATGACGAAGCCCGTGACGACCGCCGCCGTGATGAGCGCCGAAAGCTCGACGGGGTTCGCGCGCAGGCCGAGGAACAGTTCGTCGCCGCGCGCGCGGACGAAGTCGGCGGCCACGCCTTCGAGCTGCGCGGGCGCGAGCGACGCGAGTTGCGCCCGGCTCATGCCCTGCTGCTCCAGCAGATAGGCGCCGAAGCGCGCGTACTGCCGCGGGTCTATCCGCTCCGCGACACTCGTGATGCCCTTCAACTGCGAGACGAGCACGGCCACCGCGCCCGTCTGCGCGATGAGTGAGAGCTTGAGGAGCCTATGCCCCCAACGCTTCGCGCCCTCGTCGGCCCAGGCAAGGTACCGGCCGAAGGCGACCACTACACCGAGCGAGAACGCACCAGCGAGCGCGATCAACCACCCGGCGTAAGGTATGTCGGCGCGTAGCGGCAGCGCCGTCCTCGACTCGCCGATCATCGTCGAGGCGCTGTAAGTCCCGAAGGTCGCGGGCGCGAAGACCGAGAAGCGACTGACCGAGGTGAAGACTGCCAGCGCGAAGAGGCTCGTCCAGATCGCCATCGCCTCGGTCTTGACGTTGTCCTTGAGCAGATAGACGACCGCCGCGGCGAAGCAGACGAGCGCCACGCCGTAGGAGAGCGAGGCCGTGCCGACATGGATGGGGCGCCAGTAGGAGTCGAGCACCGCCGGGAGGTTGGCGATCTCGTCCCCGATGAAGCGTGCGAGGACGAGGATGAGGGCGGCGAGCGGGAGCGAAATGGCGCCGAGGAAGCGGAAGGCCGGGCGGCGTGCGATCAGGAGCGTCGTTACACCAGCGCCGAAGGCGAAGGCGAGGCTCATGTCGTAAAGGTTTGTAAATGGGATGTAGCGGAAGGCCCACGGCATCTCGCCGCCCTGCCGCGCGATCACCCCCAACTCGCGGTCGTAGGCCGTAACCCAGCGCACGCCCCAGCTTGCGAGATTGAAGAAGACGCCCGCGGTCGTCATCCACAGTCCCACGCGCCGGAAAAAGCTCGAAGGGGCGTAGAGGTCTGTCAGGTGGAAGACGGCCGCCGTCAGGTAGCACGCGAGCGCCAGGAGCATCAGCCCGCCGTCTGAGACGAAGTGTTCGCCGCCCGCACGCATGCGCCACAGTGTGAGCAGGAGCGCGCCGCCGATGGCGAACGCGGTCGGCGCGTAGGCGGCCGCGCCCGCCGTCAAATTGAACCCGAGCCGCGGCGCGAAGGCGGCCGGCGTCTGTTTGAGAACTCTACTCATGACTTTACGAAGCCTCCGTCGGCTCTATCGCTTCGACGAGCCGCTTGAAACGGTCTTCGAAGCCGAGCCGGTTACGGTTGGTGTTACCGCCCATGATGACCTTGAGCCCGCCGCCCTCGCCGCGCTCGATGAGCGCCCACACCCTCTGGTGCGAGAACATGAAGACGGCGGCGAGCGTGGCGGCGAGTAGGAAGAATCCCACGTAGACGACGCCCGCGCCGGGGTCTTTCTGCACCGACAGGACGTGCCCGGCGCCGACCTTCTCGAACTCGACCAGCTCGACGTGATAGCCGCCCAGCGTCCGGCCGACCATCGGCCCCGCGCCGGAAGCCTCTGGCGGGAAGGCGAAGCCGGCTGCGGCCTCGCCCGTTGCGTTGATGAGCTGGACGGCGGCGGCCGGATTGTTGTACTCGGGCGACTTCGAGTCGCCGCGCGAGCCCTTCAGGACAAAGTCGGAGAAGAAGCCGGCGAACTTCACGACCGTGCCGTCGGAGAGTCGCGCTGAGGCGTCGCGCGTGAGCAAGACCTCTTCCGCGGGAGCACCGGGTCTGTCGGGAGTAACACGCAGGGTCACCGTGCGCGCCTTGCCGTCGGGGATGAAGCTCGACTGGAAGAAGCGGTAGCCGCGGTAGTCGTAGGGCGCGTTCATGTGGATGAGCGCCTCGGTCTCGCCGCGCTCGGGGTCTTTAATCCTGATGCGTGTCAGCCAGTCGAGCGTGTTGCCGGGCGAGGTCGGCCCCGTCTTGTCGATGAGCTTCTGCTGGATGTCCGTGCATTCGACCTCGAAGGGGAGCGTGACGGTGACCTCTCGCGGCCCTTCGAGGTCGAAGACGGTCTCGTCCATCTCCGAAGCCGTCTCGCCGGGGGCGAGCGCCACCTGGCCTGTGTGGCCGAGTTGCGCCGTCAGGAAGCCGCCCGCGAAGATGACGAGCAGCGCGACGTGGACGGCGTAGGCCCCGAGGCGGTTCCACGCGCCGCGCTCGGCGAAGACGACGTGCCGGCCCGACTTCTCTGTGACCGTCGTCCGGTACTTTAGCGAGCGACAGGCGGCGGCGACGCGCTCGGCGACCGAACGCGAGTCGTCGCCCCCAACCGCGAACGACGCGTAGCTCTCCTGCCCGCCGAGCCAGTGTGTTGACGCGTCCAGCTTCGGGCGCGAGATGAGCGCCCACGACTTCGGGAAGTTGTCTATCGAGGAGAGGACGATGTTGAGCGAGAGGACGAGCAGCAGCGCGTTGAAGTACCAAGCGTGGTAGATGTCGAAGAAGCCGAGTTTACCGTAGAGAAGCTGCTGTGAAGGGGTGAGCTCGGCGTAATACTTACCGAACCCCTCCACGTTCGCCTGCATGACGAGCATCCCCACCATGCATGCCGCCCCGAGCAGCACCAGCAGCACGACGCCGAAGCGAACAGAGCTGAGCTGAAGCATCAGCCGGTCAATTAGGGAAAGGGGCGAACTCTTCTTGTCTGCGGTCTCGCCCAGTGTCGCGCCGCGCGCCTCTCTCATCGCTGACATCGTTTGTGGCCTTCCGGGTTCACCGAACCGCTCTCGAAAGTTTTGCCACGGCGTGTGTGCGCGCGGCTTTGCAACGCCCGTGCGAACGGCAACCGATGTGCCAGCACATGATTAGCGGGCCGGGGCGTTGCGGGCGTGGCCGCGCGAATGTTTCGCCCGGGCGGCGCGGGGAATTTCCCGCAAGCTCTGGGAAATTATGCCCAGCCTTACCGCGACGCGGACACGTGAGTGGAACTCCGCGCCGAGGTTAGAAGCTGGCGCCCCGGCCCTCATTAAATGGTGACAGCGCGCCGCCAGACTGCGGCTACGGCACACACATCCCCTCCGCCAGCTAATACTTACCAGGCAGTCATAACCCGTCGGGGAACGCGTGTTGCACTCCGCGAGGTGGAGTGTCACGCGCCGACTTCGCGGACGACCGCTGATGGCGGGTCATCCGCGAACCGGCCGGCGCTCGGAGTGAACGAGCCACGCCGCAGCCGCTTTCCCGCGGGCCGCGCGCGCCGTCGAACAGCTACACGACAGACTTCTCTTACGCAGTTCGCCGCGCCCGGAGGCGCCGATGGTGAGCGAACGACAACCATTAACCCTTCATCCCGCGGCGGCGGGCACGCCGGAGTGCCGCCCGACGCGGGCTTCAGTTTTTTGAGCACACATGCGCTTGAGAGTCCGCAGGCGTGCGCCTTCGCGGCCGCCGCCGGACGGATGTTGGAGGCAAAACATGAAACGGTTGAAGACCGTCAAACTGGCCCTCGTCGGGGCTTGGGTCTTCGGGACAGCGCTGCTCTTTTGCGGCGTGACCCTCTACCCCTCGACCGCGGCCACGCAGAAGCCGCCGCCGGAGCAGCAACAGACCAAGACGGCACCGGCGGCCGATTACGTCGGCGAAGACACCTGCACGACCTGCCACACAGACCAGTCCGAACACTACAACAAGACGGCGCACGCCCGGCTCAAGAAGGAGTCGAGCTGGAAAGGCAAGGTCGTGGGCTGCGAGTCGTGCCACGGCCCCGGCAGCGCGCACGTCGAGACGATGGGCGAGGCGCTCGGCAACGGCGACGACCCGTCGAAGGTCAAGGATAAGAAGATCGTTAACCTCGCGAACCTGTCCCCGAAGGAGGCTTCCGACACGTGCCTCACGTGTCACGCCGGGCGCGAGGATCACAACAATTACCGCCGGGGTGAACACTGGCGCAACGATGTCGGCTGTATCAACTGCCACACGTCGCACTCGCCGCCGACCGGCGCGAACAGGGCCAACTCGAACGTCTTCGTCTCGCAGGCGAACGCGGAGAAGCCCGGCTTAGCCAGCGAGAAGATGCTGCGCGGGAGCGAGCCCCAGCTCTGCATGCAGTGCCACACCGAGACCAAGCACCAGTTCAACATGCCCTTCAAGCACAAGGTGCTCGAAGGTGCGCTGAAGTGCAGCGACTGCCACAACCCGCACGGCGGCTTCGAGCAGAAGCAGGCGCGGCTCGCCACCGGCGCCGACGCGGCCTGCATCAAATGCCACACGGACAAGCAGGGGCCGTTCACTTACGAGCACGCCCCCGTCAAGACCGAAGGGTGTGCCTCCTGCCACACGCCGCACGGCTCGGCCAACCCGCGGCTCCTGCGGACGAGCAGCGTCGCGCAGCTCTGCCTTGAGTGCCACACGCAGGATCACGGCGTCGGCGCGCTGGAGCCGGCCGGCCCCGCGCACCGCCTCGACCTCCAGTACCGCGACTGCACGGCCTGCCACGTCAAGATTCACGGGTCGCACACCAGTCCGGTCTTCATGAGGTGAGGGCCGACACCGAGAGACGGCACGCGTAAGGCCCGGCGGCTTGCGCCGGGCCGGAGGATCGACGAAATGAAAAGCAAAGTTACACGAACGCTGCTCGGGCTCGCGGGGCTGGCGCTCTGCATGGTGCTCCGCCCGGGCGAAGCCGCGGCGCAACAGCCGACACCGAGCCCGCAGAAAGCCGCCGAGGTTAAGACTCAGAGTCACGCCCCTGCCCAGAAGGAAGAATCGGACGCGAACTACACGATCACTTCCAGCCTGGAGATCGGCTACCGCGGTCTGAGAGTCGTCGGAGACATCAACAAGTACCAGAGCGACCTCAACTACAAGGCGGGCCCGCGCCTCTTCGATTCGAGCCTGCTCGTGCAGGCCAAGGAGGGTGAGACTAACGGCCCCTTCGACACGCTGCTGGTCACGACCACCGGCTGGGGCTCCGACCCCAACGGCTACTTCCGCATGAGCATGGAGAAGTCGAAGTGGTACCGCTTCGACGGGAGCTACCGCGGGTTCAAATACTTCAGGTTCCTGAACAACATCGCCAACCCCTTCTATACGACCCGGCCGACCGACCCCGTGACGGGGCAGCACGGCTACGACACGCGGCAGCACGTCGGCGACTTCGACCTGACGCTGCTGCCGAAGAACAAGCGCGTCCGCTTTAACGTCGGCTACTCGCCGACCCGCTACAGCGGCCCGGTCTTCACCACCTGGCACTACGGCGGCGACGACTTCATGCTGCTGTCGCGGGCCAAGTACCGCGCCGCCGACCAGCGCGGCGGCGCCGACCAGAACCACCGCCCCCGCAAACACTAGGTCATGCCGGGCTTACCCCCCTTCAGGGGCGACCCCCTCATCG
>CAXTSK010000042.1:0-17252 GCA_964246655.1 uncultured Pyrinomonadaceae bacterium | reverse complement strand
GGTTAGGCGGCCGCAGGCGGAATTAAACCCGGAGCTGTGGCGAAGAAGGAGAGAGACGATGAGTATGAATCACGCGCAGAGTTGCCGACGAAATGGAGATGTTCTGCGGGCGTTCGACGTTCGGGTGAGGGGATATGCGGCGGGCGTTCTGTGGGCGATGTTCGCCCTACTCCTCGTGGGAGGCGGGGGGGGGGGGGGGGGGGGGCCCGCCCCCCCCCCCCCCCGCGTGGGCGCAGACCCCGCCGCCGCAGAAGCTTTACGCCTCGCCCGACGAGGCGCTCGCCGACCTCGTCGCCGCCGCGAAGATTCAGGATCGGGCGCGGCTGCACGAAATCTTCGGGCCGGACGTGAACGACCTGCTTTCGCCCGACCCCGTGCAGCAGTCACAGGACTTCGCCTCCTTCACCGCGCAGGTGGCGGTGAAGACACAATTGGTCAAAGCGGACGACTCCAAATATACCTTCAACATCGGCGACGGCGACTTTCCGTTCCCAGTCCCCATCGTCAGGAGCGGCGACCGCTGGCGGTTCGACACGCGCGAAGGGATCGACGAGTTGCTCACGCGCCGCATCGGCGAGAACGAGACGCGGACGATTCTTACCTGTCGCGCTTACGCGGCGGCGCAGTGGGACTACTTTCAGGACGGCGACTGGGACAACGACCTCGTACACGAGTACGCGCAGAAGTTCATCAGCTCGCCGGGGCAGAAGGACGGCCTCTACTGGCCGACCTCCTCGCTCGAAGACCCGAGCCCGCTCGGGGCGCTCGTCGTCCGCGCCAGCGTCGAAGGCTACTCGCGCAAGAGAGACGCGCAGGGCAACGCACAGCAGACGCCTTATCACGGCTACTACTTCCGCATCCTCAAAGCGCAGGGGAGCCACGCGCCGGGCGGGGCGCACGGCTACGTCGTCAACGGCAACATGCTCGGCGGCTTTGCGCTGGTCGCCTATCCGGCGAAGTACGGCTCGACGGGAGTGATGAGCTTCATCGTCAACCAGCAGGGACGCGTCTACCAGAAAGACCTCGGGGCGAACACCGCGACGGTCGCCGCCGCGTTGAGCGCGTACGACCCTGACCCGTCGTGGAAGCCGGTCGCCGAACAGGAATAGAAAATCGTCGAGGCCGCTCACCCGCTTGACGCCCCTGTCATACAAATCACGACCGCCGGGCCGTTGAAGAAATGACAAGAAATTCATAAAGCCGTTGATGGTGGCTCGCGCGGCGATCAGGCACACTGTCTCCACGAAGGAGACGTGTGCTGGTGGTGAATCGGAAACGGCTGAGAATCGTCATTGCGGAAGACTCGGACCTCATCAGGAAACTGCTGGCGGGTCTCATTGCCAAGATCGAGAAAGTTGAACTCATCGGTAGCGCGCCGGACGGCGATATGGCATTGCAGGTGATCCGCGGGCTCAAGCCGGATGTTGTCATCCTCGATGTTGAGATGCCGAACAAGACCGGCCTCGAAGTGTTGAAGGAGATTCGGAAGGACGAGGACGACTCGACCGTCGTCATCATCTTCACCGCCAACGAAACGTATCGCGACGAATGCCTCGTCAACGGGGCCAACTACTTTCTCGACAAGGTCACGGAGTTCAAACTCCTCATCGACATCTTAGAGAACAACTTGCTGGCGGATTAGGGTAGGGCCGCCAGCGTCAAGGGCGGGGCGTTGCTGTCGGGGGGCAGGCGACGCCCCGCCTCGCCCACTTCGCTTCAGAGACCGTTCGAGCCCTCAGACAAGTTTTACTCGTAGCGTACACCCACCGCGCCGCGACTCCCTTCAACTCACTCTTCCGACAGTCCAGTAAAAGGCCGCCGTCATTGCGGTCAGTGTCGTGGCCGGATCGGCCGACGACCCGACCCCTGTGTCGGGTACGGCCGGGCCGCGGCGGCTGCTACATCTAACCCTCAAGAGAAATACAGTAATCACCCGATGTTGGCCGTCCTCGCCGCCGCTTATTATTCCCGCGCCTCGTCTCACCAATGAAGATAAGGAGGTTCACATAAAGTCAAACAGGTTACTCGTCTGCTGCCTTCTACTCGGCTGCCTCGTCGCGGCCCCTTCGCCGGCGCAGGAGACGGGGCCGAAGCAGAAGCCGGAGACGTTCTCGGCGATGGCCTATCTGCCTTCGGGCGCGGGGCGCCGCATGGTCGGCGCCGGCCGCACGGCCAGCGTGAACCTGTACGTTGAAAGCTACTTGACCGACGACGAGGCTCAGCTCCTCGCGCGGACGCTCCTCGACGGCGGCTCCGACGCGGTCTTGAAGGCGCTGGAGCAGATGAAGCCGAAGGGAAGAATCGTGTTGACAGGCCGGGTCGGCTCCTACGACCTCAAGTTCATCCGCTCGCGCCCGACCGCGACGGGCCGCCGTGTCTCCGCCGTGGCCGACCGCCCCATCAACTTCCTCGAAGCCTTCTACGCGACGCGTTCGGAGGACTACAAGTTCGGCATCGTCATCATCGACCTGAAGCTGAACAAGAAGAACAAGGAAGAAGGCGAAGGCCAGATGATCTACGCGGCGCAGGTCAAGGTCATCGACGGCAACAAGCTTGAGATCGAGAACTACGGCGTCGCCCCGGTGCGGCTCATGTCCGTCCGCAAATTCTGACGGGGCGTGCGCCGAGTTGTGTGCGCAGCCGGTGGGAGGGGCACGGCAATGGAAGATTGGTTGATCCGCATCTGGACGGACTTGGTCGGGCGCGTCACGGGGCCGCTGACGCTTCGTCTCATCTTGCAGCCCGCGATGGCCCTCATCTTCGCGTTCCGCGACGGGCGGAAGGACGCGCGGGAGGGCCTACCGCCTCACTTCTATGGGTTCTTCATCGACCCTGCGAACCGGCGGGAACGGATGCGCGAGGGCCTCAAGGCGATGGGCAGAGTGTTGGTCATGGCCGTCGTCATGGACGTGATCTACCAGCTCATCGTCTTCCGCTGGGTCTACCCCGTGGAAGTGCTGCTCGTCGCTTTCATATTAGCCATCCTGCCCTACCTTTTGCTGCGCGGTCCCTTCAACCGGCTCGTGAGGCTCTGGCGGCGCGGCGAACCGGCCGCCGGGCGAAACTCCAAACAGGTGTGAAGTACGAATGATTCGCCAACCGTTACCCACACATCACCGTGCTCGATTTAAGAAGAGGTGAACGAGAGATGGCTTCGAACGATTCGCTTCAACGTTCAGTCCTCCCGATTCCGGCTCGCAAGCCGACCGGCCTGACCACCTTTGACGCCAAGGACGCGAAGTTCCCGCCCATCACGCCCCTGCGACCGCCGAGCGGCGCGCCGAATGTGCTCCTCACCATGCTCGACGACGTGGGCTTCGGCGCGTCGAGCGCGTTCGGCGGCCCGTGCCAGACGCCGACCGCGGAGCGGCTTGCCGCGGGCGGGCTGAAGTACAACCGCTTTTACACGGTTGCACTCGGTCACCGCGGAGTTGGAAGTGCCTGAGTCCGGCGCCGTCGGCGTCATCGTCGCGCAGGGCGGGAACATGGGC
The DNA here is from genome assembly GCA_964246655.1 of uncultured Pyrinomonadaceae bacterium. Lineage (GTDB taxonomy): Bacteria > Acidobacteriota > Blastocatellia > Pyrinomonadales > Pyrinomonadaceae > QHXN01. The sequence continues at coordinate 13,761 of CAXTSK010000042.1, read as the reverse complement.
GGCTGGAGCCTGTACGCGCACGAGGGCAGGCTGAAGTACTGCTACAACGTGGCCGGCATCCTGCGCTTCGACGTGACCGCAACATCGACGCTGCCCGCAAGCACACATCAGGTGCGGATGGAGTTCGTCTACGACGGCGGGGGCCTCGGCAAGGGCGGCGCGGTGACTTTGTACGTGGACGGGGCGTCGGTCGGCGAGGGGCGAGTCGAGCGCACACACCGCTTCCTCTTCTCGATGGACGAGACGTTGGAGGTCGGGCGTGACATGGGCGAGTCCGTCTCACCGGACTACGGCCCGCGCGACAATCAGTTCAACGGCAAGGTCAACTGGGTGCAGATCGACATCGACGCCGCGGCCGAGGACGCCGACCACATGCTCGGCGCCGAAGAGCGGTTCATGGTCGCGATGGCAAGGAAGTGAGGAGAAGAGAGGACATGGGCAAGAACAAAGTCAAGGCGAAAGAGACGACGAAAAAGTCACAGGCAACAAATACAGAGCGCCATGAAACCACGCTCCTATCCGACATCCTGCCGCTGCCCGACCCACGGTTCAAGGGGCGCATCGGCAGCACCTACGCCGACTCCGAGGCGGATGTCATTACGCTGCCGACACCGCCGGCGGGCGCACCCAACGTGTTGCTGGTAATGCTCGACGACGTAGGCTTCGGCCAGACGAGCACGTTCGGCGGGCCGGCCAACACGCCGACGTTGCAGAAGTTGGCCGACGAGGGACTGCGCTACAACCGCTTTCACACGACGGCGCTCTGCTCGCCTACGCGTGCGGCGCTGCTCTCCGGGCGCAACCATCATTCCGTCCACACAGGGGTCATCACGGAGATGGCGACCGGCTTCCCCGGCTACGACGGCTCCTGGCCGAGGGACGCGGCGTGCATCGCGGAAATCCTTCAAGGGAATCAGTACAGCACGGCCGCCTTCGGCAAGTGGCACAACACGCCCGACCACGAGTTGAGCGCCGCCGGCCCCTTCGACCGCTGGCCCACGGGCAAGGGGTTCGGCTACTTCTACGGGTTCCAGGGCGGAGAGGCGAGCCAATGGCACACGCCGCTCTTCGAGAACACCGCGCCCATCGAGCCGCCGCACGACGACCCGAAGTGGCATTTCACGGAAGCTATCGCCGACAGAGCAATCTCCTGGATCGGCCAGCAGCAGGCCGCAGCACCCGACATGCCGTTCTTCGTCTACTTCGCGCCGGGTGCATGTCATTCGCCACACCACGTACACAAGGAGTGGGCTGACAAGTACAAGGGCAACTTCGATCACGGCTGGGATCGCCAGCGCGAACTCACACTCGAAAACCAGAAGAAGATTGGGATTCTTCCCGAAGACACGAAGCTGACGCCGCGGCCCGAGTCAATTCCCTCGTGGGACTCCTGCTCTGCGGACGAGAAGCGGCTCTACGCGCATATGCAGGAAGTCTTTGCCGGGTTTCTGGAACACGCCGACGCCCAGATCGGCAAGGTCGTGGACGCCATCGAGCGAATGGGTCTGCGTGATAACACGCTCATCATCTACATCGTCGGCGACAACGGCCCGAGCGCCGAAGGCTCTCTGACGGGCACGCTCAACAACATGAAAACGCAGCTCGGTCTGCTGGACGACGTATCGACGATTCTCGAAAAGATCGACGAGATCGGCGGGCCGCTCCACGAGAACCACTACCCGGTCGGCTGGGCCTGGGCCGGGTCGTCGCCGTTCCAGTGGATGAAGCAAGTTGCTTCTCATTTCGGCGGCACACGCAACGGTCTGGTCATGTCGTGGCCGAAAAGAATCGCCGACCGCGGCGGGCTGCGTTCGCAGTTTCATCACGTTATCGACATCGCTCCTACCATCCTCGACCTGGCAGGCATTCCCGAGCCTCGACAGGTGAATGGAGTTCCGCAAAAGCCGATTGAAGGCGTGAGCATGGCCTACACCTTCGACGACGTGAAAGCGCCGAGCGAGCGCGTGACGCAATACTTCGAGATGTTGGGTAATCGCGCGCTCTATCACGACGGTTGGGTCGCCGGATGTCTACACGGCAGGCTGCCGTGGTTGACGGGCGGAGGCGGACTAAGCTTCGACGAAGATACGTGGGAACTCTACAACATCGAGGAGGACTTTTCGCAGGCCAATGACCTTGCCGCCGACGAACCGGCGAAGCTGCGTGACCTTCAGGATCGCTTCATGGTCGAGGCCGCCAAGTACAACGTGCTGCCGCTCGACGACCGCTTCGCTCAGCGAGCCGATCCTGCGTTGAAACCGAGTCACATGCGAGGCAAGAAGAAGTTCGTTTATCCGCCGGGGACGATCCGTATCGGAGAGCGTTCGTCGCCGAACACCAAGGACGTTCACCACACCCTTGCCGCCGAGGTCGTTATTCCCGAAGGCGGCGCCGAGGGTGTGCTTGTCTGCTGCGGCGGCATCTCCAGCGGTTACTCGCTCTTCATGAAGGACGGCAAGCTGTACTGGGAGCACAACTACTACAACGAAGTGCGCTATCGGGCGATCTCGACAGAGATCATCCCTGCCGGACGCCATGTGCTCTCCGCGGAGATAAAAGTTGACAAAGAGGGCAAGCCCGGCACCGGCGGTGACGTGATTCTTTGCATCGGCAAAAAGAAGATCGGAGAGGGACGGTTCGAGCAGCAGGTATTCGGCTACTTCACAGTCAACGAAACCTTCGATGTCGGTTGCGACACCGTTTCGCCGGTCTCGGACCTCTATGACTCACCGTTTCCATTCACGGGCGAGATCATCAAGGTGATGGTCGATGTCAGCGAGGCGACGTTCGAGGAACTGGCGGAGCAGCACGAAGTCCGCGCGCGAATCGCGATGGCGACGCAGTGAGGCGGCGTCTAAGCAGGATGAAGAGCATGAACAAAGGTAAGCCGAGTCGGCGCGATTTCCTCCTTGCGAGCACGGCAATCGCCGGGGGGCTGGCGCTTGACGCCTCGCTCGCCCTCGGTCACGAGAAGAAGGGTGTCCCGGCGGTGCAGCAGCCGACGGGAAACGGCACGAAGCCCAACATCGTGTTCATGCTCGCCGACAACCTCGGGTACGGCGTGCCGTCATGCTACAACGGCGGCGTCCTCGACACGCCCACGCCACGCATCGACAAGCTCGCCTCCGAGGGCTTGCGGCTCACGAATTTCAACGTCGAAAACCAGTGTACGCCCAGCCGCGCCGCGCTCATGACCGGGCGTCTGCCGATCCGCTCGGGCATCGGCAAGGCGATTGCGGCCGGCGCGCCGGGCGGGCTGCATCCGTGGGAAATCACGATTGCTGAGATGCTAGGCGACGCCGGCTACCGCACGGCGATGTTCGGCAAATGGCACCTCGGGGCGGGACAGGGACGCCTGCCGACCGATCAGGGCTTCGACGAATGGTTCGGCTTCGAGACCACCGACATCATCTACTGGAATGGAAAGCCCGGCATGCCCCTCAAGGACGTGGACTACATCCGCGAAGCAAAGAAAGGAGAGAAACCACGGAACGTGCGCGTGTACGACGAAGACACACGCAGACAGATCGACCGGATGGTGACGGATCACGCCGTAGAGTACATCGCAAAAAATGGCAAGGGTGACCGGCCGTTCTTTCTCTACGTGCCGTTCGCCTTCGCACATCACCCGGCGCTTGCCCATCCGGATTTCAAAGGCCAGTCCCCGGCTGGCGAGTTTGGCGACAGTCTGCTGGAGCACGACCAAAACGTCGGGCGCATTCTCGACGCGCTCACGGCCGCTGGTATCGACGGCAACACCGTCGTCGTTTGGGCGAGCGACAACGGCCCGTCACCGCCCCCGACGGTCACTCCCTACTGGACGATTGGCGACTCCGGCCCGTGGCGCGGCGAGATCGGCACGGTGTTGGAGGGAAACATCCGCACCCCATGCGTCATTCGCTGGCCGGGCCAGATACCTGCTGCGCGTATCAGCAACCAGATCGTTTCGCTGCTGGACTTCTTCCCGACACTCGCCCGCATCGGCGGCGGCAGAGTCCCGGCCGACCGTCCCGTTGACGGCGTAGACCAACTCGGCTTCTTTACGGGACGGCAGGAGAAATCCAACCGCGAACACGTGCTGCTCTTTCTCAGCCAGAAGCTCATGGCCGTCAAGTGGCGGAACTACAAGATTCACATGGAGGGGCTCGACCGCGTTGACGGCGCGTTTGAAGACTGGTCATTTCCGCGGGCATTCAACCTCGCGGCGGATCCAAAAGAGCGCTGGAACATCATCTGGCAGAACACGTGGATCGGCGAGCGGATCGGGCCTTTCGTCGCCGCCTACGGAGCCAGCGTGAAGAAATACCCCAACCTCGCGGCGGGCCAACCCAACGACAAGCCGCCACGCTACGGCACGGAAGACCCCGCCGCCGAAACAGGCGCGGAAGGAGTGGATCGCAAACTGGAGTCGCTGAAAGACCATTAGGGCTGCACGAAGGGCGCGGACTTCTCGCTATTCATCCGCGCCTAAAGGATACAAATGAGACCACGACAGCAATCAGATGCAACGTCCGACGTGCTACGTGACCCGACGGATTTGGCTGAGCGCGCCGTCTATCGTCGCACCGTCGAGGCCGTCATCTGGGGCATGCCGGTGGTCAATTACGACCTCATGTACCAGGCGGCGGTGCGCGAGGCTCAGGGCGACTTTAATCAAGTCATCTACTGGTCGCGCCTTCCCGATTGGAAGATTCAAACCCTGACCCCGAACCCCGATTCCATCTACCTCATGCCCTTCATCAACACGAAGGAGGTGGGGCCGGTGGTGCTTGAGATTCCGCCCGCCGACGAGGGCTCGATCACCGGCACCGTCATGGATGTCTGGCAGTGTGCTTTGGAGGATGTCGGGCTGGCGGGCGTGGACAAGGGCCGGGGTGGCAAGTACCTCATCCTGCCGCCGGGTCACAAGGATGAGCCGCCCGAAGGCTACATCCTTTTGCCGTCGGACACGTACGAGGGCTACGCCCTGCTGCGCTCCATTCCGAAGAGTGGAGGCGAGGCGGACGTTGCCAGTGCGGTCGCTTACGGGAAGCGAGTCAGGCTCTATCCGCTCTCGCAAGCGTCTGAGCCGCCCGCGACCGTCTTCGTGGACGTGGTGGATGTCGTGTATGACGCCAACATTACCTACGACCTGCGTTTCTTCGAGTCGCTCGACCGAATCGTGCAGGCGGAGCCGTGGCTCGAACGCGACAAGGCGATGATCGATCAGCTCAAGTCGCTCGGCATCGAGAAGGGCAAAGCCTTCAATCCCGACGCGAGGACGCGAGACTTACTCGACGACGCGGCCCGCGAAGCGCACGCGTGGCTCGTGGCCCGATACGAGGCTTCCTTTGCAACGCCTTTCTACGAAGGCGGACACTGGTCGCTGCCAGGGTCGCGCGAACTGCTCGAAGGGCAGGCGTCGTTCTTCGCCAAGCCCGATGTCTACCCCGTCGATGTCCGCGGCGTCACGTTCTCCTACGCCTACTTCACCCCGAAGCATCTGGGCGGCGGCTCGTCCTACCTGCTGTCCATCTCGGACAAGGATGGCCGACTCCTCGACGGCGGCACGACCTATCGCCTGAAGGTGCCCGCGAACGCGCCGGTCAGGCAGTACTGGTCGGCGACCGTTTACGACCGCGACGCACACGCGCCCATACGCGACGCCCGCCGGCCGAGCCGCTCGTCCCAGACGCCGGGATTGCAACAGAACGCCGACGGCTCGGTGGACATCTACTTCGGCCCAGAGGCGCCGGACGGCAAGGAATCGAACTGGGTTCCTACGAGCGCCGACGGAGGGTTCGAGGTTCTCTTCCGCTTCTACGGCCCGGAAAAACCGCTGTTCGAGAAGACGTGGCGGTTGCCGGATATCGAGCAGGTCTAAGGCCATCACCAGCAGTTGACGCTACACATGCGCCGGCTCATGAAGGAGACGAGGTCATGACTAAAGTCCAGAACGAACCGCAAGCAATCGAGACGCGCATCGGCACGTTCAAATTTACACACGACTTCGCCAACGGCTATCCGACCGACGAGACGGTCGAGAAGCTCTACGACGAGCGTGATTTTCAACGCGCTTGCCAGGCGTATCTCTGGTCGCTCCCGGCGGTCTCCTTCACGTCCTGGCAGCGCGGCATCAACGAGACGCTTGGCGCGAAGAATGGACAGATCGTCTCGATTCTGTCTCTCGAAGCCCGACGCGGCATCCTGACCGCCAATGCCACGACGCCTTACTACCTCGGGTTCGCCGATCTCACGGCCGGGCCGTTGGTCATGGTAATTCCGCCGCGCGGCGTGCAAGGCGGGATCAGCGACACATGGCAACGCACTATTCCGGGCACCGAATCCCCCGGCACGTACCTCGTGCTGGCGCCGGGGCAGAAGGTGCCGGACGACGTTGCCGGCTACACCGTGCGTCAGTCCACGACCTTCAACATCTTTCTCGGGGCGCGACTGACCGACGCCGATCCGGAAAAAGCGAAGGAGGCGCTGGCGCAGTTGCAGATGTATCCATACGCGCAACGCGACAACCCGCCGAAGGCTGAGATACTCGACGTGGGCACGAAGTCTTGGAGCGGCCTGCCGCCGCGCGGGATGGAGTATTGGGAGCGGCTCGACGACGTGATTCAGCGGGAGCCGCTTGAGCCGCACGACATCTTCTTCCACGCGATGCTGCGACCACTCGGACTGGAAAAGGGCAAGCCCTTCAAGCCGGACGCGCGGCAGACGAAGATTCTGACCGACGCCGCGCTGGTCGGCGAGGCGATAGCGAAAGCCAACTCCACCGACCGTCGCTTCGAGGGCGGGCAATATCGAGCGGACGCGCACTGGGATTTCGCGCTGCGGCTGGACGCCGACGACCCCGGCGCGTTCTGGAACCTGCTCGACGAACGCGCCTCTTGGTTCTACGAGGCCGTCGGCGCAGGGGCGGCGATGGCGCCCAAGCGCCCCGGCCCTAACTCGGCCTACCTCGGCGCATACAAGGACAAGGCCGGCAAGTGGCTCGACGGCGGCAAGTCGTATCGTCTGCGCGTCCCGCCCGACCCGCCGATCAAGCTCTTCTGGTCGGTGACTCTCTACGACGCCGACACGCGCGCGCTCATCCTGAACAAGCAGAGGATTGCCGACCGCTCGTCGCGCATGGACTTGCGCACGAACCGAGACGGCTCGGTGGACATCTACTGCGGGCCGAAGGCGCCGGCCGGCTTCGAGCGGAACTGGATTCCGACCGTCCCCGGCAAGAACTGGTTCGCGTATTTCCGTTTCTACCAGCCGACCGAAGCCTACTTCGACCGCTCATGGCCGCTGCCGGACTTCGAGCAGGTGGAGGAGGTATGAGCGGTCAAAAACCGAAAGAGCAGCGTGAGACGTTTCCGCTGCCCGACGAGAAGACGATTGCGGACGCGTACACATACCTTCTGGGCCGGATGCTCGTGATTCGTCAGGAGCACATGGACAGAGAAGGGGAAGGGTTCGCGTACAACGCCATCAAGTACAACCCGCTCGGCTCGGCCGACTTTGTTAACCCGAACTTCGATGTCGCGTACCTCGAAGCGTGGATCGCTGTGGACGAGAACACACCGGCCCTGCTCGAAGTCCCGCAGGTCAACGGGCGTTACTACACCGCCCAACTCCTCGACGAATGGGGCGAGGTAATCGCCAACATCAACGAGCGGACTTTCCCCTCGAAGCCTTACGGCAAATTCGCGCTGGTTGCTCCCGGTTCGACAGTCAAGACTCCCGACGACGCGGCGCGTATCGTGCTGCACTCGCACAAGGCGAAGCTGCTTGGCCGAGTCGAATTGAAGGGCGACCCCGACGGCGCGGTGCAATTACAGAAAGCATTCAAGCTGCGTTCACCCGGCACGCCGGAGATAAAGACGCCGCCTGAGATTCCGTTGTTCGACAACAAGGACTTGTTGGGCGTGGAGATTTTCGACGAGCTGGATGCACGGCTCGCGAGCGCGCTCGACGTGGCACCCAATGCTGCCGAGATGCAGCAGAAGGCGCGCGCCGTCGCGGCCTACGTCGCCTCGGGCGTTGAGGCGCGGGCGGCGGTGGGGAAGGTGCTGCGCGAGAAAGCCGTCAGAGGATTCCAGCAGTATGCGATGACCAAGACCATGCCCATCCGTAACCATTGGATGGGGGGGACGGCGGGCGGCAACTACGGCGCCGACTATCCGCTCCGAACGTCGGCCAACTACGTAGGCATCTGGGCGAACACGGGGGACGAGGTGCTCTACTTCCTCCCCGTGAGCGACTCGGACGGGCAGCCGCTCGACGGCGGCAAGAGTTACTTGATGCATTTCCCCGCCGACGGCCTGCCCGATTCAGTCGTCGAAGCCTACTGGTCAGTGATTCTGGTGAGCGTCCCAGATTACCGTGTCGTTGACAACCCGCTGAAGCGCTACAACTTCAACAACCACTCACCTCTGCAAAAGGAGTCGGACGGCTCCCTGAAGATCGCGATAGGGCCACGGCCGTTGGCGGGCGTCGCCGAATCGAACTGGCTACCTTCGCCCGACGGCAAGCCGTTCTCGCTCACATTCCGAACCTACGTGCCGAAGGAGATAGTGAAACGCGAGTGGGCTCCGCCCGCTTTGGAGCGGCAGCGCTAGTCATCGTGAAGGAGAGATGAAAATGAGAACCGGGCAGCGACCAAACGATAAGCGCCGCGACGCTCAGCCGTTATCAAAAGAGACATCGGCGGCGGAGTCCGAAGGGCTGAGCAGGCGCACGTTCATCCGAACGACCGGCGCAGCCGCCCTCGCCACGACACTGTTAGGAGCCGCCGACTCAGCCAAAGCGACGCCCGCGCACGGACAGCCTCAGACCGCGCAGAAGCCGAACATTCTCTTCATGCTGGTGGACAATCTGGGCTACGGCGAGTTGGGCGTCTACGGCGGTGGGGCGACGCGCGGCGCGCCGACGCCGCGCATCGACAAGCTCGCCTCGGAGGGCTTGCGCCTCACGAACATGAACATGGAGGCGCAGTGTACGCCCAGCCGTTCGGCGCTCATCACGGGGCGCTACGCGATCCGCTCGGGCACGCACTCTGTACCGTTCGGCGGCGTGGCCGACGGCCTCACGCAGTGGGAGGTGACGATGGCCGAGTCGCTGTCGGCCGCCGGCTACGCGACCGCCCTCTACGGCAAGTGGCACCTCGGCAGTCAGGACGGCCGCCTCCCCAACGACCAGGGGTTCGACGAGTGGTACGGCATCCCACGCACCACGGACGAGGCGCTGTGGCCCAGCGCGGTCGGGTACTCGCCGAGCGTCATGCCGCCGGAACAGATCATGGAGGGGCGCAAAGGCGAGAAGAGTCGCGCGGTCAAGGTCTACGACATCGAGCAGCGGCGTCTCATTGACGCGGAGATAACGCGGCGCACCGTCGCTTTCATGGAGCGCCAGACGCAGGCGCGCAAGCCCTTCTTCGCCTACGCCACGCTCACGCAGCCGCACCTGCCGACGCTGCCCAACCCCTCCTTCGCGGGCAAGACCGGCAACGGCGACTGGGCCGACATGCTGGCCGAGATGGACTACAACGTCGGGCAGATGCTCGACGCCGTCGAACGCCTCGGGATTCGCGACAACACGATTGTCATCTTCGCCAGCGACAACGGGCCGGAGTTCGTACGCCCCTGGGACGGCTGGGCGGGGCCCTGGCGCGGCCAGTACTTCACCGCGTGGGAGGGCGGCATTCGCGTGCCCTTCATGATTCGTTGGCCGGGTCACGTCCCGGCGGGCCGCACGAGCGACCAGATCGTCCACGCCGTTGACCTCTTCCCGACACTCGCGAACATGGCGGGCGCGAACGTACCAAACGACCGTCCCGTTGACGGCGTAGACCAGTCCGACTTCTTTCAAGGCAAGACCGACACCTCGGGCCGCGAAGGCATCCTCATCTTCTGCGCCGACCGCCTACAGGCGGTCAAGTGGCGCAACTTCAAGGTGCACTTCTATCAGCAGGAGACGATGGTCTCTCCGGCCGTGAAGCTCCCCATCCCGTTCCTGTTCAACCTGTACACGAACCCGCGCGAGGACACGGACAAAACGATCACCGATAGCTGGGTCATCGGCCCGGTGCTGAAGTTGGTGGGAGCGTTTGAAGCGAGCTTGAAGAAGTATCCGCTCATCCCGATGGGCACGCCCGACCCGTACCGGCCGCCCACGGCATAGCCATGAGGCGAGGTAACAGTACGAACGAACAAGCAGAACACGCTTTGCTTGTTGGGAGGAAATGAAATGAACACCAAGGCCAGAGCGTTTGTGCTTGCGACCGTTCTGTTGACGGCCCTTTCGGTGACAGGGTCTGAGACTTACGCCCAGGAACCGACGCCGACGCCGAGCCTCGCCTCCGCCGCCACGGACGCGGGGGCCGCGCCGCAGACCGCAGCCCCGGCCCCCGCGCCCGAACCGGACTTCTGGCACCGGGAGGAGTTGACGGGCGACTGGGACGGGAAGCGTTCGCAGTGGAAAGAGAAGGGCTTCGAGATGGAGTACAAGCTCACGCAGTTTTATCAGGGCGTGGCTTCGGGCGGCCTCCGGCGCGGCAGCGAGTACAACGGCAAGTTCCAGACGGAGTTCAAATTCGACCTCGGCAAACTCGCGGGCTGGAAATTCTGGTCGGCTGAGGTCAAGACCGAAACGCGTTTCGGCGGGTCTGCGCTGGGCGGCGTCGGCACGATCAATCCGGTCAACACCGCGGCCATTATCCCCGCCGGCACCGAAGGAACCGTCTTCTCCGTCACCGCCGTGAATTTCACAAAGCTCTTCCCGCTCGACTTGCAGAAAGGAAATTTGATTGCCGTCTCGGTGGGGCGCTACAACCTCGTAGACCTGCTCGACGAGGACTTCTTTGCCGGCGGCGGCACGGAGCGTTTCTTCAACATCGCCCCCATCGGCCCTCTGACGGTCGCGCGCGAGGTGCCGCTGATAACGAATGCGGCGAACATCATCTACATCAAAGGAGGAGAGCCGTTCTTTACCTTCTCCATCCTCGACCCCAACGACTACTCGCTTGAGCCCGGCCTCGACAAGCTGTTGCAGGACGGCGTGACCTTCTCGCCCGCCATCAACTTCTCGACGAAGTACGGTGGCAAGTCCGGCAAGCACACGTTGGGCGGCGCCGTCACGACCAAAAAATACACCCCGTTCGATTTCATCAGGCAGCTCGTCATCCCCGGCCCGCCCATCAATCCCGTCGAGCCGAAGAGAGGTTCATGGTCGCTCAGCTACACGTTCCGGCAATACCTCGTCGAGAGGGGCAGGCGGGACGGCTGGGGCTTTTTCGGGCAGGCGTCCTTCGCCAACAAGGACACGAGCCCCATCACCACGTTCTTCAACGCCGGCCTCGGCGGCAACGGCCTCTTTAAGAAGCGGTCACAGGACGAGTTCGGATTCTCCTACGCCTACACCGGCCTGAGCAGCGTCCTCAAGGACAACATCAGCCTCCTCCCGTTCGGGGGGCGCCGCCTGCGCGCCGAGCATCAAGTCGAGATGTTCTACAACCTCCACCTGACGCCGTGGCTCAGGCTGACGGGCGACCTACAGGTCATTCGCCCGACGCGGCCGATAGCGGACACCGCCGTCATTCCGGGCGCGAGGTTGGAACTGATCTTCTAAGGAAACGCACACGACAAAAAAAGGAGAGAAAGAGATGGCAGACAAAAAGCCGAACATCCTCGTCATCTGGGGCGACGACATCGGCATCTCGAACCTGAGCTGCTACTCGCACGGGCTGATGGGATACCAGACCCCGAACATCGACCGCATCGCGCGGGAAGGCATGCTCTTCACAGACTCTTACGGCGAGCAGTCCTGCACCGCGGGCCGCTCTGCTTTCATCACCGGGCAGAGCGTCTACCGTACCGGCCTGTCGAAGGTCGGCATCCCCGCTTCACCCGTCGGCATGCCGGACAACATCGTCACCATCGCGGCGCTCCTGAAGAATCAGGGCTACGCCACCGGCCAGTTCGGCAAGAACCATCTCGGCGACCTGAACAAGCACCTGCCGACGGCGCACGGCTTCGACGAGTTCTTCGGCAACCTCTATCACCTCAACGCCGAGGAAGAGCCGGAGATGGACGACTACCCGCCCGAAAAGGACTTCCCGAATTACCACAAGCAATTCGGCCCGCGCGGGGTCGTGCACAGTTGGGCGACCGACGAGGACGACCCGACGGAAGAGCCGCGTTGGGGTCGCGTCGGCAGGCAGAAGATCGAGGACACCGGCCCGCTGAACCGGAAGCGGATGGAGACCTGCGACGACGAATTCGCCGCCGCCGCGACCGACTTCATCAAGCGGCAGCACAAGACCGGCAAGCCGTTCTTCGTCTGGCTCAACACCACTCACATGCACTGGATTACGCACACGAAGCCGGAGAGCCTCGGCCAGTCCGGGCGCTGGCAGTCGCCATACCACGACACCATGATCGACCACGACAAGCTCGTCGGTCAGATGCTCGACCTCCTCGACGAGCTGGGGCTAGCCGACGACACCTTCGTCATGTACTCGACCGACAACGGGCCGCACCGCAACTCCTGGCCGGATGCCGGCACGACGCCGTTCCGCAGCGAGAAGAACACGAACTGGGAAGGCGCTTTCCGCGTGCCGATGGTGGTGCGCTGGCCCGGCAAGATCGAAGCCGGCTCGGTCGCCAACGGCATCGTACAGCATCACGATTGGCTGCCGACGTTCCTCGCGATGGCCGGCGAACCGGACATTGTCGAGAAGCTCAAGAAGGGCGGCTACAAGGCCAACGGCAGAGAGTTCAAGAACCACATTGACGGCTTCAACCTCCTCGACTACCTGACCGGCAAGTCGAAGGAGAGTCCGCGCAACATCTATTTCTACTTCAGCGACGACGGCGACGTGCTCGGCGTTCGCTTCGACAACTGGAAGGCCGTGTTCATGGAGCAACGGAGCCACGGCACACTACAGGTCTGGGCGGAGCCTTTCGTTCGCCTCCGCCTGCCGAAGCTCTATAACCTTCGCACAGACCCCTACGAGTTCGCCGATGTCACGTCAAACACCTACAACGACTGGATGCTTCACCATCGACGACGCGCTCGCGAAGATGAGCGAAGCCGTCGCCGGCTCAAGCTGACGGGCGAGGGCAAAAGGGATGGTTGACATGCGCCGACGGCGACCTTTCGCTGCTTCTTGCGCCTCGCTCTTAATGATGACGGCGCTCTGCGGTGTGCTGTGCCCGACAACTCGCGCACAGAACCCGACCACACCGCAGGGCGCCGCCCCGCAGACAGGGGCGCAGAAAGAGTCAACGCCGCGCGTCCGTCTCGGTCCTCCGCCGTTCGAGACGAAGGCCGGCGGCCACCAGTTGGGCGACGCCCAGCCCGTACCCGCGCCGACCCCCGGCGACATCACGGGCGCGAAGACGCAAGAGAAGAAAAGGCGGCGCGGCGAGTTCGTCTTCGCGCCGATCCCCATGCACAGCCCGGCCATCGGCACAGGGTTAGAGTTGGGCGTCGGCTACATCTTTCAACTCGACCCGGATGACAAAGTCTCGCCCCCTTCGGCCGTCGGCGCGGGCGGCTTCTTCACCAGCAACGGGAGCAAGGGCTTCGGCCTCGGCGGCAAGCTCTACCTGAAGGAAGACCGCTACCGCCTGACGGCGGCCGTGGGGCGCGGGCACGTCAACTACGACTTCTTCGGCGCTGGCCTCGTCAACGGAAAGGTCGGAATCTCGATTCCCATCAAGTCAGATGGCAAGTTCCTCTTCGGCGAGCTGCTGCGCCGCGTCGCCCGCAGCGTCTACGTCG
>CAXTSK010000041.1:9578-17527 GCA_964246655.1 uncultured Pyrinomonadaceae bacterium | reverse complement strand
GACGGTCGCACGCCGCGCCAGCGCGTAGAAACCTTTGAGCGTCGGCGACGCGGCCGTCGCCGCACCCGTCCGGCTCGACGAGCCGACGCGTTCGGCCAGCTCGCGCGCGCGGGGGCCGTACGTGACGACCGAGCGCAGGCCGTGTCTGACGAGCAGCGTGTCGGCCAGTTCGGCGTAACGCGCGGCGTCCCAGAGCTTCGTCGGCCAGCCGCCGCCCGGGTTCAAAATCGTGAATCTTTCTCCGATTGTTTGGACGACCTCGTCGGCCTCGCGCACGTGCAAAGGCGAGACGTGGACGGGGAACTCCAGAGAGTCGGCCGCCGTCGGCAACTCGACCCCGAGCGCGCCCGACGCGAGCGCCAGATTTTTTCGGATGACGTTGAGGCGCGCGGGGATTCTGACCGTCTCGTTCAGGAGGAAGCGGGCGGGCGGCTCGCGCAGATGCTCGCGCGAAAAGCCCACGCGGCGCTTCGCGCCCGAGAGCCTCGAAACGAATGCGGATTTGAGTAAGCCTTGAAAATCTATGGAAAGGTCGAAGGGTGAGGCGCGTAACCGCCGCAACTGCCGACGCGTTGCCGGCAGCGTCTCCCCAGACAACGGCCAGCGCCTCAATCCCTTCGTGTCCACTTCGATGAGGGTTTCTAAAAGAGGGTTGTCCCTCAAAATTTCGGCCGCGCGTCGCTCGACCACCCACGAAATTTTCGCCCCCGGCACGGCCCGCCACACGGCCGCCAGCGCGGGCAGCGTGTGCACCACGTCGCCGATGCTCCCGAGTTTGACGAAAAGAATTTTCATTAGTGAGCGGTGAGCGGTGAGCAGTGAGCAGTAAAAGCAGTTTCAGTTTTCAAGGCCGAAAACTGCTCACTGCTCATTGCTCACCGCTCACTTTCCCAAGCATCTCCGTGCTCGAATGGTCTTTCGGGTCTCCGACGATCTGGACGCGGCCGCCGAAGGATCGTATCACGTCGCGCTCGGGCACCGAGTCTTCGGTGTAGTCGGTGCCCTTGGCGTGGATGTCGGGGCGGAGCGCGAGCAGAAGCTCCGTCACGGTCGGCTCGTGGAAGACTGTGACGTAGTCCACGGCGCGCAGGCTCGCGATGACCTCGGCGCGCTCGCGCTCGGGGACGAAGGGGCGCCTCTCGCCTTTGAGGCGCCGCACCTGCTCGTCCGAGTTGACGCCGACGACGAGCAGGTCGCCCAGACCTTTGGCCGCCTCAAGATAGCGGACGTGCCCGACGTGCAAAAGGTCGAAGCAGCCGTTGGCGAAGACGACGCGCGCGCCACCCCTCCGCGCGATGGCGACGCGCGCGATGAGGCGGTTGCGCTCAAGGATGCGCGCCGCGGCCGTCGTCCTGGGCTGCTCTTCCGTTTCCCGCATCTCGCTACTGCTGCTCGTCCGTGGTGGATGTCATCGTGCCCTCGAAGCGCTCGGCCGCAGGGTTGTAGTGAACCTCGTAGCTGTCGAGCGAGCCGCCGCGCCCGCGGTAATCGATCTCGTACTTCCAGCGGCCGGGGCCGGTCGGCTCCTTCGCGAAAAGGTAGTCAACCCAGTCGAGCGCTTCCGTACTCTTCTTCCCCTTGGAATCGGTCACGGCGAGGCTCGTGGGGTACTGTATCACCCTGTCCTGCTTTTCGCTGTAGCCGAACAGTGCCGTCCCCAGCCCCATGCAGGCCCAAGCGTTGTAAAGCGCGAACTCCTGCGCGCGGCCGTCGCCGTTAAAGTCCCACAGCCGGAGGATGGTCGGTCGCCCCTCGCGCCCCGCGGCCACGCCCTCGACGTGATAGTAACTGCCGGCGTGGATGCGGTAGGGGAGGTCGAACGCGTCTTCGCCTTCATCCAAGACCCTCACGGTGTTGACGACGCGGCCGGACGCCGTATCCACGAGCGACACGCGCGTGGGGCCGTGGTAGAAACTCCCGCGCGTCTCCTCCGGGCAGGTGTACGTCTCCCCGTCTTCCTCGTTGCGCGGGTACTTCTTCGGCCTGACCATCCAGAGGACGAGCGAACGCTTCTTCCCGTCTGCGAGTTCGAGCGAGCGCTCCTCGATAACTTGAGCGCCCGCGGGAAGTCCGTACGGCGGGCGCCGCGCCTGTGCCTGCGCGGTCGTTACGAGCAGGAGCAGAAGTGCGAAAGCTTTGAGCGAGGTTCTCATCATCAACATCTTCAAACGTCGGTTCAGATTTGTCCTTCGTGTTCGAGCGAGGCCAGAAGCTCCTGCGGGTAGACGCAGGCCGTGCCGCGCTTGAGGACGACGACGCCGCCCGCGTGGTTCGCGAGGCGCGCGGCCGTCGAGTAGTCCGCGCCGGAGGCGAGCGCGAGCGCGTAGGTGGCGATGACCGTGTCGCCCGCCCCCGTCACGTCAACGGCGTCGTGCGACCCGACTGCGTCGAGGTGGAGCGGCTGCGCCCCAACTTCCAACAGCAGCATCCCGTGCTTGCCGCGCGTGACGAGCAGCGCGCGGTAGCCGAGTCCCGCGCGCAGGCGCTCGCCCTCGGCGGCCAGCTCATGGGCGTCCGGGAAGCGACGGCCCGCGACCTGTTCGACCTCGTCCTCGTTCGGCGTGGCCGAGTCGAAGCCCGCGAACTCGCGCATGCGGAAGCGCGAATCGACCACGACGGGCGCGCGCCTCTCAACCAGCCGCAGCGGCTCCACGGTCGTCTCGCACGCGACGCCGTAGTTGTAGTCGGAGACGACGGCCGCCTCCGCACCCTCGAACGCCGCGCGGACGTTCGACGCGATGTCGGCGAGTATGCTTTCGTCTTCGAGCACGTCGCTCTCATAGTCGAGCCGCACGACCTGCTGCCGCGTCGAGTGTGCGTGACCGGCGAGGATGCGCACCTTCGTCGTCGTCCTGTGCCCCGGCGCGACGACGACGCCGTAGCAATCGACGCCCGCCTTCGTCAAACTATCTAACAACTCGCGCCCGGCCGAATCCTCCCCGACCAGGCCGACGACGGCCGCGCGAGCGCCGAGCGCCGCGAGGTTCATGGCGCAGTTGGCGGCGCCGCCGGGCACAGTCTCCGTCCGCTCGTGCCGCAGGATCATGACCGGCGCCTCGCGCGACACGCGGCTGATCTCGCCCGACACGAACTGGTCGGCGATGAGGTCGCCCAAGACCACGACGCGCCGCCCCGCGAACTCGCGCACCAGCGCGCCCAACTGCTCTACCTTTGGTTTACTAGCTTCGTTCATGTGTGACTGATCACATGGGCTCTTCACTAATAATCTTCTGCACGGCTTCGAGCAGGTTTTCCGCGACGAGGTCGGGGCGGTGTTGCCAGACGTGGCTCTGGTGTTCGTACTCGCCGCGGCCGTAGCCGGTCAGCACAAAGGCTGCGCGGACGCCCGCGTTGCGCGCGAGATCCGTGTCGCTGTAGCGGTCGCCGACCATCCAGCTTCGCGCGAGGTCGATGCCGAGCTCATCCGCCGCGCGGCGGATGAGGCCGGGCCGTGGCTTGCGACAGTCGCAGTCGAAGCGGTACGGCGGCTCGCCCACCAAAGGATGATGCGGGCAGTAATAGACCGCGTCGAGCCGCGCGCCGCCCCTCTCCAACTCTTCGGCCAGCACGCCGTGGACGCGGCCGATCATCTCCTCCGCAAAGTAGCCGCGCGCCACGCCCGCCTGATTGGTGATGAGGACGGCGAGCCGGCCCGCTTCGTTGAGCGCGCGGACTGCCTCGGCCGCGAAGGGGAAGACCCTGTAGCGCGAGACGTGGTTGACGTAGCCGACCTCCTCCGAGATCGTCCCGTCGCGGTCGATGAAGACCGCTGGCCGCTGGCCGCTCAACGCGCCACCTCGACCTTCTGCCTGAGTTCGAGCGCGTGCGCGGCGCGCTCGAAGACATCTTCGGGCGCTATGGCAGTCATGCAACGATGGTCGATGGGGCAGTCGCGGAGCATGCACGGCGCACAGTCGGGCGGTCGTCTGATGACCTCTGCCGTGGTCGAGAAGGGTCGGGTCGTGACGGGATTGGTCGGCCCGAAGATGACGACGACGGGGCATCCGACCGCGGCCGCGACGTGCGCCGGGCCTGTGTCGTTCGTGACGAGAAGGTGTGAGGCTTTCAGCACGGCCGCCGTCTGCGCGAGGTCGGTCTTACCCGTCAGCAGGACGGGTCGCGCGCGCATGTGCCGCGCGACCTCCTCCGAAATTTCAAGCTCCTCGGCCGCGCCGACGAGGACGACTTCCGCCCCCGTTCTCTCCGTCAACATGTCCGCGACGGCGGCGAAGCGCTCGGCCGGCCAGCGCTTCGCGCGGCTATTGGTCGAGCCGGGGCACATCGCCACGAGCGGCCGACGGGGTCGCGCCCCGCTCTCAAGCAGAAGGGCTTCGGCCTCGCGCAGGCGCGCGCCGGTAACGCAAAGCTCCGTGTCGGGCTCGCGCGTCTCGACGGTCGATGTGCCATAGAGTTGTCGTTCCAACTCTACGACGAGGTGCAGGTAGTAGAAGACTTCGTGACGGCCGCCGCGCCACTCGGGGACGGCGACGCGGTGCGTGAGGAGCGGCGCGCGCCCCTGCGTCGCGTAGCCCACGCGCGTCGGCACGCGTGCCAGCGCCGCGACCAGCGCGGGCGCGAACGAGTTGGGGAAGAGAACCGCGAGGTCGAAGCGCCGCGCGCGCCAATCGCGCGCTTCCCGGAAGACGGCCGCGGGTCTGCTCGAAGAGCTGCCCGTGACGAGGAAGTCGTCGATGAAGTCGGCGCCCGCGAAAATCCCTTCGGCCCAGGGACGCGTCGCCAGGGTCAGGCGCGCGCGCGGCAGCAGACGACGCAGCTCGCGCAGCGCGGGCACGGTCATCACCGCGTCGCCCACCCAGTTGACGCCGCGCACGACGACGCGCTCGATTCTGTCCGGCTTAAGGCTTCGATTCACGGCTCTATTCTAGTTCAAAGTTACAAGTTCAAGGTTCAAAGTTCATGCCCCTTTGAACTTTGAACCTTGAACTTGTAACTTTGAACCTACTTCCTTAACCCCCGCGCCTGCGCGCCGAGTTCCTGCATCGACTCGGCGCGGCCGATGCAGATGAGCATGTCGCCGGCGCGAATCTGCGTATCGCCCGAGGGGTTGAAGATCATCTCGCCGCCCGCGCGGCGGATGGCCGCGACGACCACGTCGAGCTGCGAACGGATGTTCGTGTCCTTCAGCCTGCGCCCGTCGAGCGGCGACCCTTCGGCCACCTCGACCTCCTCGAAAGCAAGGTCTAAGGTCTCGGCCGTAATCGAGTCCATGAAGTCGGCGACGGCGGGTTTCAGGAGCGCCTGCGCCATGCGGTGGCTGCCGATGATGGTCGGCGCGATGACGCGGTTGGCGCCCGCGCGCACGAGCTTCGGCTCGGCCGACTCTTCGACGGCGCGCGCCACGATGCGCAGCTTCGCGTTGAGCGTCCGCGCGGTCAACACAATGTAGAGGTTCCCGGCGTCGTCGGGCAGGCATGCGGCCAGCCCCGTCGCGCGTTCGACGCCCGCCTCGATCAAAGTCTCGTCGAGCGTGGCGTCACGGATGAGGACCTGCGCGTCGGAGAGTTGAAGGTTCGCGGCGAGCAAGGCGTTGCTCTCGACGGCGACGAAGGGGACGCCCGTGCGCTGCAACTCTCGGACGATGCGACTGCCGACGCGCCCCGCGCCGCAGATGATGTAGTGACCTTTGAGCTTCGACATCTCGCGCTGGCGCTTGCGCTCGCCGTAGGCCGCCAGAATCTCGGAGCGGACGAGCGACTGGACGGCCGTCGAGAGCAGGTAGCCGGCCGTGCCCACCCCGAGCACCATGAAGAAGATCGAGAAGTTGCGCCCCGCAGGCGAGAGCGGCAGCGGCGGGCCGTACCCGACGGTCGTCACCGTCATCACCGTCATGTAAAGACTGTCGGCGAGCGACCACCCTTCAATCAAAGTGAACCCGACGGTGCCGAACGCGACCACGCTCGTGAGCGCGGCCAGCGAGTAGAAGAGGCTCGCGCGGGGCCTGAGCATCTACGTCAGTTCTCCTGCCGGGGGCGGCATCGAACCGTACGACTCCGCGGCGGCATCAAAACCTCGTCTCGGGCTAACGCGCCACGTTAGCTAAAGGCTTGGAGCGTGTCAAACAGTTGAGTCGTCAGTTGTATTTACTATTGGCGGCTTAGCATTTACTATTCACTACGATGGCTCTGCGTCATCCTCCGAAAGATGTCGTCCCCCCGGCCGCGCACGCGCGTCGCCGCGGGCCGCGCGTCTACAAGTTCGAGGAGCCGCCCGAGGGCTTCTGGCAGCGCTGGCGCCGCCGCCTCATCCGCCCCTTGACGGTCATCCCGGTCGTCGTCATCACTCTCATCGTCCTCGGCGTCCTCGGCTACTACTACACCATCTTCTCCGAGCGCATCGACAAGCTCCTGCGCGGCGAGGTCTTCACGCGCAGCGCGGGCATCTACGCCGCGCCGAAACAGGTTAAGACGGGCGAAGGGCTGTCCGTCGAAGACCTCGTCAGCAGGCTCAAGCGCGCCGGCTACGTCGAGCGCGCGCTGCAAGCCGACAACGCGCGCGGCCGGTTCTACGTGGACGGCACCAACGTCGAGATCGAGCCGAGCAAGGACTCGAAGATTGACGGCAAGGCGCAGTTCCCGCACGTGCGCGTGCAGTTCGGCAAGGGCGGGAAGACGGTCGCCGCCATCAGCGACCTCGACGCGAACGGCGCGAAGATACAGGGCGCGTGGCTTGAGCCGGAACTCATCAGCGCCGTCGCCGGGCCGCAGCGCGAGCGGCGCCGGGTCGTCGGCTTCAACGACCTGCCCGACGTGCTCGTCAAGGCCATCATCGTTACCGAGGACAGGGACTTCTTCAACCACTACGGCGTCAACTTCCGCGGCATCCTCCGCGCGGCCATCCGGCGCTACGACGCCGACCCGAACTCCTTCCTCTCGCGCCAGGGCGGATCGTCCATCACGCAGCAGCTCGTCAAGAACCTCTTCCTCTCGCCCGAGGGCTCGATCAAGCGCAAGGTGTCCGAGGCGTACATGTCGATCATCCTTGAGACGCGCCTTGAGAAGAAGGAGATCTTCGCGCTCTACTGCAACGAGATTTATCTGGGCCAGCGCTCGGGCTTCTCGATCAAGGGCGTGGGCGAGGCGAGCGAGGCTTACTTCAACAAGGACGTGACGGCGCTCACGCTGCCCGAAGCCGCGCTGCTCGCGGGGATGATTCGCAGCCCGAACCGCTACAACCCATACAAGTACCCGGACACGGCCTTCGAGCGGCGCAACCAGGTCTTGAAGTCGATGATCGAAGCCGGCGCCATCTCGGAGGTTGAGGCCGCGCGCGCGATGGCGACCGAACTCAAGCTCGCACCCGCGCGCGGGCGCATCGACGCGTCCGAGGCGCCCTACTTCGTGGACTACGCGCAGAACCAGCTCGCCGACATCATCGCCGACACGTCCGCGGCCGAGCGCCTTCGCATCTACACGACCATCGACATGGACTTGCAGCGCGCGGCCTACGCGGCGCTCGTCAAACAGCTCGCCGCGCTCGACAAGGTGCAGGCCAGACGTTTCCCCGCGGGGACGCTTCAGGCGGCGCTCGTCGCGTTGAGGGCCGACACGGGCGAGATCGTCGCGATGGTCGGCGGGCGCGACTACGAGAAGAGCCAACTGAACCGCGCGACCGACGCGATGCGACAGCCCGGCTCGGTCTTCAAGCCGTTCGTCTACGCCACCGCCCTCAACACGGCCTACGACCCTGTGCCGCGGCTCATCACCGCCGCGACAACTTATAAGGACGAGGCGACGACCTTCTCCTCCGGCGGACAGTCGTACTCGCCCGGCAACTTCGGCGACACGTTCTCGAACAAGGAAGTGACCGTGCGCGACGCCCTGACGCGCAGCCTCAACGTCGTCACCGTCAAGATCGCCGACGAGGTCACCATCAGCCGCGTGATGGCCCTCGCGTCGAAGGCGGGGCTGCCCAAGCCGAAGGCGAACTAC
>CAXTSK010000041.1:289-9568 GCA_964246655.1 uncultured Pyrinomonadaceae bacterium | reverse complement strand
GCACGCGCTGGGGACAACCGAGGCGACGCCGCTTCAGGTCGCCTCGGCCTACACGGCGTTCGCGCAGTTGGGAACGCGCGTGACGCCGGTCGGCATCAGCCGCATCACGAACGGGAGCGGCGTGACCATCGCCGCGCCGCAGGGGCAGAAGAGCGACGTGATGCGCCCGCAGGTCGCATACATCATGGACTCTTTGATGAAGGATGTGGTGAACCGCGGCACGGCGGCGAAGGTGCGCGCGCGCGGCCTGCGCGCCAACGTCGCGGGCAAGACGGGCACCTCGCGCGACGGCTGGTTCGCGGGCTTCACGCCGAACCTCGTCTGCGTCGTCTACGTCGGCTTCGACAACGGGTCGGATTTGGGGATGACGGGCGGCGACTCGGCCCTGCCCATCTGGACGGACTTCATGGCGGCGGCCCTCCAGTTGCACCCCGAGTGGGGCGGCGACTGGCAGGAGCCGCCCGACATCGAACACGTCGAGATCGACCCGCACACGGGCCTGCTCCCCGGCCCCGAGGCTACCGAGAAGCGCTCCGAGCTTTTCATCAAGGGCAGCGCGCCCACGGCCGAGAGCCTTGAGCCTGACGAGTCGGCCACGCCAGAAGAGCCGACGCAGCCTGATGCGGACTTGCCTCTGCCCGACGCCTCGCCCGGCCCCGTCTACGTGCCGCCGTATCCGGAAGAGACTCCGCCGCCTGCGCGCCGCGACCGCCCGGCGCCGCCCGGCCGGGGCGAGGGTGACGAAGAAGGCGCGTCGCGCCTGACCGGCACCGTCACGCTCGACATCGACCCGACGACGGGGCTCATCGCCGCCCCGACCTGCCCCGTCATACGCACGCAGACCTTCCGCATCGGCACCGAGCCGCACAAGCGCTGCGGCCCGCAGTACCACCAGAACCAGACCATCGTCCCCAGCGAGACGCGCCCGCGCCGCGCCTCTCCCCCCTGAAGAAAATCAAGTCAGTACCACCCGCCCGAGAGGGGGGGGGGGGTGGTGTTGTGTGGGTCCTGGGGGGGCGGGGGCGCCCCCGCCCCCCCCGGGGGTGGGGGGGGGGCGTTGCTATGGCGTCGGCGCGGTCGCGCCCCGCCCCCCCGGATCCCGGGGGTGGTACTGACCTCTATGGACTCGGAGGAACGATTGATGAAAGCCCCGCGGAGTTGGCTCGCGCTCCTGCTCGCGGCCCTCGTCTGCTCTGTGGTCGTCGCGCCGCGCGCGCAGGAGTCGAAGAAGGAGAAACCCGCCGCTCAGCCCTTCAGCGTGAGGCTGAGCGCGCTCGTCTTGGACTCGCGGGACAAGCCTGTCAATGACCTCAAGCAGGAGGACTTTCAGGTCGTCGAGGACGGCGTGTCGCAGAAGGTCACGCACTTCGAGAAGCTTGAAGGGCCGCACGCCTTCGGCCTGCTCCTGGACAGTTCGGGCTCGATGCGCAGCGATGTCAGCCGGGTCGTCGAGTTCGGCCAACTCGTCGTGAGCGGCACGGGGGAGGACTCCGCCGGCTTCGCCGTGAGCTTTATCGCCAGCGACGACATACGAATCCTGCACGACACGACGACCAACAAGCGCGCGCTGGCCGCCGCGCTCGACGAACTCTTCATCAAGGGCGGGCAGACCGCTATCAACGACGCGGTCTACCTCGGCGCCGAGCGGCTCGCGCAATTCCGGCAGATCGAAAAGTCGCCGCGCCGCTACTCGCTCATCCTCGTCACGGACGGCGAAGACCGCGCGAGCTACTACAATGACGAACAAGTCTTCGCGAAGCTGCACGCGGCGGACGTGCGCGTGTTCGTCATCGGGATCGTGCAGAAGGAGTACCAGAAGACGACGCCGGAGAAGGCAAGGCAGTACATGCGCCGCCTGGCGTCGGAGTCGGGCGGCTCGGCCTACTTCTTCAAGAAGGGCGACGAACTCGCGCCGGTCGCCGAGAACGTCCTCGCGGACATGAACGCCAACTACCTCGTCGGCTACGAATCGACGAACCAGAAGCGGGACGGCTCGGCGCGCAAGGTCACGGTGAGCGTGGCCGCGGGGCCGGGCGGCGAGGCGCGGAAGGTGTTAGCAAAAGACGGCTACGACGCGCCGAAGAAGTAGGGTAGCCGGTAGACAGTAGTCAGTAGGGATATGAACCGGCGCGTCCGACCTAAAGGTTAAGACGCGCCGTTCGTTCTTTATACTGTCTATCCTGCTTGAAGGAGCCTGAGCGCTTCGAGCAGGATCTCGTGTGCAAGCGCGGCGGCGTGCTGTTTGCGAGGGGGCAGGCCGCCCGCGGCTTCGACTATTTCAACGCGTGTGACGCGCGCGGCCTCTTCCAGCGTCATCCCTTCCAACATCCCTGCGAGCGCGGAGCCGCACGCGAGCGTCGGCGGGCAGCCGTAGGCGAGGAAGCGCGCAGCCTCGATGTGCCCGTCGCGGACGCGCAGCGCGAGGCGCAGGCGGTCGCCGCAGACGGGGTTCGACTGCTCAACCTCGGCGTCCGCGCCTTCGAGCGTGCCCGCGTTGCGCGGGTTGGCGAGGTGCTCTTTAAAAGTGTCGGAGTAGGCCACGGACAATACAGTAGGCGGTAGGCAGATGGCAGTAGGCAGTTGAAAGCCCCGTTGTTAAGAAGTTCGGATTAACTTTCAACGTCCGTCACGCGGAGCGTACTGCCTACTGCCATCTGCCTACCGCCTACTTCCTTTTGGTAGAGCGGCGAGAGGCGGCGCAGATTTTCGACGGCGCGGGGCAGGACTTCGAGGACGTAGTCGATCTCCTCTTCGGTCGTGTCCTTGCCGAGGCTGAAGCGGATGGAGCCGCGCGCCAGCTCGTCGTCGCGGCCGAGCGCGCGGATGACGGGCGAGGGTTCGAGCGAGCCCGAGGAGCAGGCCGAACCCGTCGAGACGGCGACGCCCTGCATGTCGAGGTTGATGAGCAAGCCTTCGCCCTCGATGAAGCGGAAAGAGATGTTCGAGACGCCGGGCAGGCGCCGCACGCGGTCGCCGTTGTAGACGATGTCCGCGACGCGCGACTCGACGCCCGACTCGAAACGCTCGCGCAGGCGGCGGATGCGCTCAGACCGTTCTTCAAGCTCGATGCGCGTGAGCCTCGCAGCCTCGCCGAAGGCGACGATGAAAGGCACGGCCTCGGTGCCGCCGCGTCGCTCGCGCTCCTGGTGCCCGCCGATGTTCTGCGGCGCGAGCCGCACGCCGCGTCGGACGTAGAGCGCGCCGACGCCTTTCGGCGCGTAGAGCTTGTGCGCCGACATCGAAAGCAGGTCGCAGCCCAGCTCGTCCACGTCCACGCGCATGCCCGACGCGGCCTGCACGGCGTCGGTGTGGAGCCGCAGGTGCTTCTGTCCCGCCTCGCGGCGCTCGCGGACGAGGGCGCCAATCTCGGCGACGGGCTGGACGGTGCCGATCTCGTTGTTGGCGAGCATGACGGTGACGAGCACCGTGTCGGGCCTCATGGCCGCGCGCACGTCCTCGACGCGGACGACGCCGTCGTCGTAGACGGGCAGGCGCGTCACCTCCCAGTCGCGGCGCTCTAAAGACTCGCAGATGCCGCGGACGGAGGAGTGCTCGATGGAGGTGGTGATGACGTGGCGTCCGTGGTCTGCCGTGTGCTCGCAGTGTCCGCGGACGGCGAGGTTGTTGGCCTCCGTCCCGCCGGAGGTGAAGACAACTTCGTTGGGGCGCGCGCCGACGAGCTGGGCCACCTCGCGCCGCGCGCGATCCACGGCCGCGTGCGCCTCCTGCCCGTAGAAGTGGACGCTCGAAGGGTTGCCGAACTTCGCGGTCAGGTACGGCAGCATCGCCTCGACGACCCGCGGGTCAACCGGCGTCGTCGCGCTGTGGTCAAGGTAAACTCGGCGCATAAAGTAGTAGGCAGTAGGCAGATGGCAGTAGGCAGTCGCTCCGCGTGGCGGACGTTGCGGGGTAAATACCCCATCTTCGACAGAAAGGCTTTAAAACTGCCCTCTGCCTACTGCCCTCTGCCTACTCGCCAGTCAAAAATAATGATAAACCCTTGATGGATATTCCCGCATCAAATGCGGCGGTAAGCTCTCCCGCTTGGCCTTTCGAGTCGTGTCGTACGCCCGGAGTCTATGTCGCCCAAAGTTGGAGCGTCAAGGCGGTTGGACGCGGCGGCTCGCTGTTGTAAGCTCACGAGGCCCGCGTCCGTCCCCCGAACTCAGGAGAAGAATCGATGAAGACCAGCAGACGTTTTTCGACCGCCGCCCTCGCGCTCGCCCTCGTGCTTTCGGCGCTCTCGGCCGCGGGCGCGCGGACGCCGCAAGCCTCCGCGCAGCAGTACGGCCCGCTGGAGCGCGGCTACCGCACGGGCTACTCCGACGGCTACCAGTCGGGCTGGGGCGACCAGTTGCACGGCGCCCGCGCCGAATACCAGGCGAAGCCCGACTACCAGAGCGCCGACCGCGCCTACATCGCCGCCTACGGGGCGCTCGAAGACTATCGCGACGGCTACCAGCAGGGTTATGAGGTCGGCTATGAGGCAGGCTTCGCGCGTCGCGGCTTCAACTCCGAGCTGCCCGCGGGCGGCATCACGCGCCGCGGCGCCAGCCCGCGCCAGACGGCCGGGGTCGAAGGCTCACACGGCGATAGGGTTGACGACAGACAGGAGAGCGAGAGCGTCTCGCGCGGCAGCAGCGCCGGCACCGGCAGCGTTGATGCCGGTCGTGACAGCAACACCGGCGGGCCGTCCGCGGCGCCTTCGAACGTCTTCCTGACGGTCGAGCTGTCGAACCGCCTTACGACCGACGTGAGCCAGAAGGGTGACCACTTCGAGGCGCGCGTCGTCGAGCCGCAGGAGTTCGCGGGCGCGGTCGTCGCGGGCCACCTCGCAGACGTGCAGCGCCCGGGCAAGTCCAAGGGTCGCGCGCTCCTCCAACTCGACTTCGAGCAGATACGCATGCCCAACTCGGGCGACTGGCAGCCGTTCAGCGCGCAGGTCGTCGAGGTCTTGCAGCCCGAACCGACCGGCGTCGGCGAGGTTGACGAAGAGGGCGGCGTGCGCGGGCGCGACACGACGAAGGATGACGTGACGAAGGTCGGCGCCGCGGCCGGCATCGGCGCCGTCATCGGGGCGATTGCGGGCGGCGGCAAGGGCGCGGCCATCGGCGCCGTCATCGGCGGCGGCGCGGCCACGGGCGGCGTCATGACCCAGCGCGGCAAAGACATCCGCCTCGAACCCGGCCAGCAAGTCCGCATCCGCACGACGGGAAGAAGGTAAGGCAGTTTTCAGTTTTCAGCATTTGAAGTTTCCGGCCCGGTCGCGCAAGGGCTCCGGCTATACTGAAAACTAAAAACTGAAAACTGCTTACTATGATTGTCACTCTCCTTACCGACTTCGGGACGGCGGATTATTTCGTCGGGGCGTTGAAGGGGGCGTTGCTGGCGTCGAACCCTTTGGCGCGGGTCGTTGACATCACGCACGAGGTGCCGCCGTTCGATATCGAGGCTGGGGCGTTCACGCTGCGCGCCGCCTTCGAGACGTTCCCCGAAGGGACGGTGCACGTCGCGGTCGTTGACCCGGGCGTCGGTTCGGCGCGGCGCGCGATTGCGGTCGAGGGGCGCGGGCACACCTTCGTCGGGCCGGACAACGGACTGTTCGGCCACGTCTACGAGCGCGTGCGTCCGTTCCGCGTCTTCCAACTCACCAACGCAAATTTTTTTAGAAGGGAAGTGAGTCCGACCTTTCACGGGCGCGACATCTTCGCGCCGGTCGCGGGTGCGCTCTCGCGCGGCGTGCGCGCGGAGGAGTTGGGGCCGGAGGTCTTCGACTTTGTGCGCCTGCCATCGGCGGCGGTTGAAAGAGTTGCTGACGGGACGCTCGTCGGCGCGGTCATCCACGTTGACCGCTTCGGCAACCTCGTGACGAACATCACGGCGGAAGACCTGAACGAAGAGACGGTCGCGCGCGGCGCGCAGCTCCGTATCAAGGGGCGCGAGGTGCGACGCTTCCGGCGCTTCTTCGCCGAGGACGTTGAAGGCGCGGGCGAGCCCTTCGCCGTCTGGGGCAGCGCCGGGTTGTTAGAAGTCGCAGTCTTCCGCGACTCCGCCGCGCGCGTGCTGGGGGCGAAGCGCGGAGATAAAGTCGAAGTCAACTTGTAAGTCTGCGCGCCTCTTTGCTATTTTCGAATCAATTCAAGTCTTAAGGACAAATCAGATGGACAAAGCAGAGAGCAAGCCGGCCGCCAAGTCGGGCGCGGGGCTTGAGGGGGTGGTTGCGGCCGAGTCGGCCATCGGCGACGTGGACGGCATCAACGGCGTCCTCATCTACCAGGGCCTCAACATCCACGACCTCGCCGAGCACTCGAACTTTGAGGAGACGATCTACCTCCTCTGGCACGGCCGACTGCCGAAGCGCGACGAGCTTGACGCGCTCAAGCAAGAGCTTTCGGCGAACATGCGGCTACCCGCAGAGGTGATCGAGCTGATGCGCCGGTTCCCGGCGGGCGCGGAGCCGATGGACGCGCTGCGGACAGCCGTCTCGGCGCTCGCCTTCTACGACCCGGGCGCGCGCGACCTCTCGCGCGAGGGCGCGCTCCGCACCGCGACGAGGCTGACCGCGCAACTGCCCGTCGTCGTCGCCGCGTTCGAGCGGCTACGCAACGAGGAAGAGCCGGTCGAGTCACGCGCCGGGCTGAACATCGCGGGGAACTTCCTCTACATGCTCAAGGGCGAGGAGCCCGTGGAGCGCGAGGCGCGCATCTTCGACCAGTGCCTCATCCTCCACGCCGACCACGAGCTGAACGCATCGACCTTCACGAGCCGCGTCATCGCCGGGACGCTCGCGGACATGTATGGCGCGGTGACGGGCGCCATCGCGGCGCTGTCGGGGCCGCTCCACGGCGGCGCGAACACGAACGTGATGAAGATGCTGCTTGAGATCGGCGAGCCCGCGCGCGCCGACGAGTGGCTGCGCGACGCCCTGGCGAGCAAGAGGAAGATCATGGGCTTCGGCCACCGCGTCTACAAGACGGAAGACCCGCGGTCGGTGTGGCTGCGCAAGTTCTCGCGCGAGCTGGCCGAGGCGAAGGGCGAGACGCGCTGGATCGAGATTCTCGAACGCCTGCGCGAGCTGATGTTCGCGGAGAAGAAGCTCTACCCGAACGTCGATTACTACTCGGGCTCGGCCTACTACCAGATGGGCATCCCGCTCGACCTCTTCACCCCGATCTTCGCCGTCAGCCGCATCTCGGGCTGGACAGGTCACGTGCTCGAACAGTACGCCAACAACCGCCTCATCCGCCCCCGCGCCGAATACATCGGCCCGCGCGACGTGCCCTACGTGCCGATTGACGAGCGGTAGCGCCCTTCAACACAGAGACACAGAGGCCCAGCTTAATGACTTTTGTCTTAAGCTGGGCCTCTGTGTCTGTGGTTAATGAATCTCGCGGAAGAATCAGGTCGGGGTCACGTGCGGCGACTGCGGGCTCGGGTTCTCGCCGTCGGTGTACTGCTTCATCTCCGGGTCGGCTTTGAGCAGGCCCGTGCGCCACGTGAAGAGGGTGGCGACGACGAGGGCGCGCGTGCAGGCCGCGCCGCCCTCGATGCCGTAGGCCCCGCCGCCGACCCACGCCGGCCCCGCGTCCGCGAAGTGCAGCAGCGGGTGGGGCGCGATGCTCTTGAGGCCGCTCACCGGCGAGCCCAGCAGAGCCCCCTGCACCCAGTTCCAGCCGAAGTGCAGGCCGAGCGGGAACCAGAGGCTCCGCGTCCGCCAGTAGGCCACGCAGAGCCACGCGCCCGCCAGCACCGTGTTCGCGAACGTGAAGCCGGGCACCACGTTCGGGTTCGCCAGGTGCACCAGCGCGAACGGCACCGACACGGGGATGAGCGCCACCCACACAGGCCACGAGCGCATCAACGTCTGCAAAGGGTAACCCCGGAAGAGCATCTCCTCGGCCGCCGCGCCGAGCAGGAAGATGACGAACGAGCCGACGAGCGTCTTCGCCACGCCGCCCGTAAAGTCTGCGACGGAAAAATTGTAGCCGCCCCCCACCGCGCCGACGAGCGCTGCGAGGCAGACCGCCACGCCGCCGACGAACGTCCCGAAGAGCGCGTCGCGCACCCACCCGCGGTGCCTCGACCAACCCAGCGAACGCCACGGCAAATCTTCCAGCCACGCCGCGCAGCCCCACGAGACGAGCGCGGCCGGGACGTACAGCAGGAACGATTGGATGACGAACCCCGGCGGGCCTTCGAAGAAGTACTTGAACGCCGCAGGCGGCAGCACGAGCGCGGCCGCGAACTCCGTCAACATGAAGGCGGCGGTCACGACGGCGAAGTAAACGGCGCCGAAGACGGCCAGGCGCCACACGCTCCGCAGCCGCCCCGCGTCGTTGTAGAAGAAGTCGGTCATGCTCACCCGGAAGCTTTGAAGGGTTGAAGGTCGGGCTCAATATAACCGAAACCGAGACGGGAAGACGAGAATGCGGGCCGCGGCGCAGCGTGGTAAACTCCCGCGCGGACTGTGGAAGGCATGAGCGAGAAGGGAAGCGATTTGACGGAGGAGAAGCCTTTGAAGCCGAGGCGGCGCGCGGCGCCGTGGCTCTTCGGCGGGCTGACGCTGCTGCTCCTGACGGTGCTCGTCTCGCTCCAGCTCTTCGGGCTGTGGGAGATTTTCACGCCCGACACGGCGCGCGACACGCTGCTCATCTACGCCCTCTCGACGCTCAACTTCGTCGCCTTCTTCCTCTTCAGCTTCATCTTCATCCGCAGCCTCCTCAAGCTCCGGCGCGAGCGGCGCGCCTCTCTGCTCGGGTCGAAGATCAAGACGCGGCTCGTCGTCTACTTCATCGCCGTCTCGCTGCTGCCCATCACGGGCATGGCGCTCTTCTCCTACATGTTCTTCAACCGCTCGATGGAGAAGTTCTTCAGCTTCTTCCCCGGCGACGTGGTGCGCCAGGCGCGGCTCGCCGAGGATGAGGACGCGCGCCAGCAGGCCGAGCATCTTTATGAGGTCGCGCACGCGGCCGCCGCCTCGCTCGGCGCGGCCGGGGACGAGCAGGCACAGGCAGCGCTGCCGGCGCTCCTGCGCGACGCGAAGCTTGGGCGCGCGGTAGTCCTCTCGTCCGAAGGCTCCGTCGTCGCCAGCGACGTTGAGGAGCCGGGGGCTTTAAGCGAGTCCGACTTCTCAGAGGCTTTACGAAGCGCGCCGCCGGGCGACGGCGTCGTCACCGTGAAGACGGCTGCGGGCGCGCTCGATGTCGCGGCCGCGCAGATGAGCGGGTCGCGGCGGTTGGTTGTAGTGCGCCCGCGACGCGGCGACGCGAGTTTGAATGG
>CAXTSK010000041.1:0-279 GCA_964246655.1 uncultured Pyrinomonadaceae bacterium | reverse complement strand
CGCCAGCGCCCAGACCTTCGAGGACTTCCGCCGCAACCAGCGGAAGGTGCGCGTGCTCGGCGTGACGACGCTCGGGCTTTTGACGTTAATGCTGCTCTTCGCGGCGACGTGGAGCGCGATTCATCTGGCGCGCGGCATCGGCACGCCCATCCGTGCCCTGGCCGAGGCGGCGAAGGAGGTCGCCGCCGGCAACCTCACGCACCACGTCGAGGCCATCACCGACGACGAACTGGCCGTGCTCGCCGACGCCTTCAACGAGATGACGGCGCAGCTCGCCGA
>CAXTSK010000040.1:0-17535 GCA_964246655.1 uncultured Pyrinomonadaceae bacterium | reverse complement strand
CCGCCACGGGCAACCACGTCGGCGAAGCCCGGGCGCGCGCGACGTGATGCCGAGCGCCGGCCTGCTGCTGCGCGGCGCCGGCCGCGAGCGCCTTAATCGCCTCGATGAGTTGGGAAACGTCGGACTTTTTCTCTTCCGCCGCGGGCGCCGCCGGCTGGCTCTCGCGCTGCGCGGTCAGTTGGTCGGAGGCCGAGGGCTGAGCCAGCAGCTTGGTCTCGACGGCGACCACGGTGCGGCCGTCCGTCCACTTCGTCTGCTTGCGGAAGACGAGGCGCGACTCCTCGATGGCGACGAGCATCCCGTCGTAGAACTGCTCGCCGGGGTAGACGACGTAGGAGAGCTTGATGGGCGTCGCCGCGACCATCGCGGCGTAGCCGCGCGGCGTGCGGAAGATGCCCTTCACCTGCACCTCGGAGAGCAGCAGGGCGGTCGTCGGCTTCGGCGCCACCTGCCGGAGGTTCATCGCCGCCAACTTCTGCGCCTTGTAGTTGTCGATGCGCGCCTGGATGGGCGGGGCGGCGACGGGCGTAGCCACCTTCTTCTCGACCTTGCGCTTGACGGGCGGCTTGTACTTCGAGAACGGGTCGCGCTGCGTGGCGCGGTAGCTGCTGCTCGCGGTCTGCGCGGGCGCCGTGGCCGCGGCGGCGGTGACGGGCGCGGCCGCCAGGGGGCCCGTGGGCGTGGCGGGGGGGTGTGGGTTGGTGCTTAACTCGTGCGGCGGTGCGTCTGCGCGGGCGCCGCCGCCAGGAGTCCCTTGAGCGTGACGGGCGTGTGTCTGTTCTTCATAAACTCTTCCTGCGTTCCGGCTGCGACTTGTGCGCGCTGCGGGCCGCGGGCGCGGCCCGACCCTCTTACTCGGCGGACTCAGCCTTCGAGTCCTTGTCCTTCTTGCCCTTGTTCTCCTTCTTGCTCTTGCCCTTCTTGCCGTCGGCCTCGGGCGACGCCTGGAGCTTTTCGGGCGAGACGTAGTAGGCGGTGACGAGGAACTCGGCCGAGACCGTCTGGCTCGCCTTCGCGTCGGCGTTCTTATCCTGCTTGAGCTTCGTGACCTTGAAGTCCGTGATCGAGACAATGCGCTGGTAGGTGGCCATCTGCGCGAAGAACTGGCCGAGGTTGTTGTAGTTGCCCGTGACCGCGACCTCGACGGGCTTGCCGGTGTAGAAGTCCTGCTGCACCTCGTCCTTCGGCGTGAACTTCGTGAGCGTCAGGCGGCCCTTGGCGCGATCCTGCACGTTCTGCAAAACCATCGTCAGCTCGCGCTGCTCGGGCAGGAGGAGTTTGAGGTCTTCGTAATCGACCTTGGCGCGCTCGTAGTTAGCCTTGAACTCGTTGAGGCGCTGCGAGGCGACGACGGCGCCGGCGTTGTCGCTCAGGAGTTTCTCGACCTTGGCCTCGATCTCGTGCGTCTCGTTGCGCGTCCCGCTGGTGACGAAGTACCAGAAGGCGCCGTAGACGGCGAGCGCGAGCGCGCCGAAGACGGCGAGCTGCACGAACCAGGGTTTATCTTGGAGGGCGTCGAGTTTGAACATCGTTCTTTTCCTTCCGGTCTGCCGCTGCTGCTACTTCTTGCCCTTCTTGGCGGACTCGGCCTTCGCCAGGTCCGCGGCCGGCTGGCTCGGGGCGTACTTGCACTTGATGGTGAAAGTTAAGACCTCGGGCTTGAACCTCTCGTCGATGGGGCCGTCGGCCGGGCTGTAGTCGTCCTTGTTGACCTCGGCGGGCTTGCGCTCGGCCTCGATGCCCACGTTCTGGAAGAGGCCGTCGGAGAATTCGAGGCTGCGGCCGAACTGCGTGACCGAGTTCTCGTCGGGCGACTGCCCCTCGATGGTCAGCTCTCCGCCCTTCTGCTCGATGGTGTTGAGGCGGAAGTCGGGGTCTTTGGGCAGGCGGGCGTTGAGGTCGGAGAGGAGAGAGACCGGCCCCTGCTGTGAGCTGCGGAGGCTCTTGATAACGTCGATGCGCGCCTGGATGTCCTTGAGCTTCTTCTCAAGGTCGGCCTGCTCCTTGTTGACGGCGGCCATCTGCTCGGCGATCTGCTCCTGCTTCACCAGTTCGGCCTTCGCTTTCTGCTGCGCGGCCGCGGCGCTGTAGAAGTCGAAGACCATCGCGAGGCCGAGCAGGACGCCGACGGCCGCGCCGAGCATCCAGAAGCGGGCGGCCGGGTTGGCGACCTTCGCCTCGACGACCGCGGCGCTCGACTGGCGCTCGGTGACGGAATCCAAAAGGTTGACCTTGATCATTTAAGCATCCACTCCTCTCAGGGCGAGCCCCACGGCGACCGCCATCTCGGGCACGACCTCGCGCATGTACTCGGGGTCGAAGCGGCGCGCGTCCACCTTGATGCGGCGGAACGGGTCGAGCCGCTCGACCGGCATCTCGAAGCGGTTCGAGAGGAACTCCGGGAGCCCCCGGAGCTTCGAGCCGCCGCCCGAGATCAGAATCTTCTGGACGCTGCCGTCGTTGTCGTCGGCCGTCGCGCGGTAGAAGTCGAAGGTCTTCGAGATTTCCAGCGCGAGCATGTCCGAGACCGACTCCAGCGCTCCCTCGATCTGTTCGGCCTCCACGTTCGCGGGCGCCTCGCCGCCGCGCTTCACCTGCTCGGCCTGCTCGTAGGTGAGCCCCAGCTCTTTCTGCAACACTGAAGTGTACTGGTTGCCGCCGACCGATACGTCGCGCGTGAAGACGCTGCGGACGCCGCGCAGGATGTTGATGTTCATCGTCGAGGCGCCGACGTTGAGGAGCGCGACGACGAGGTTCGCGGGCGGCTGATAGTTCACCTCGTAGCAGTTCTGAAGCGCGAAGGCGTCCACGTCGATGACGGCCGGCTGCTTGCCCGCGAGCTGGATGGCCTGCTTGAGGTTGGCGACGAAGTCGCGCTTGCAGGCGGCCATCAAAACGTGCAGAGAGTCCGCGCCCGAGCCGACGACCTGATAGTC
Source organism: uncultured Pyrinomonadaceae bacterium (assembly GCA_964246655.1). Lineage (GTDB taxonomy): Bacteria > Acidobacteriota > Blastocatellia > Pyrinomonadales > Pyrinomonadaceae > QHXN01. The sequence continues at coordinate 14,599 of CAXTSK010000040.1, read as the reverse complement.
GAGGCTCACGTCGGAAATCTCGAACGGGATGTGCTCCTCGGCGTGCCAGTCGATGGAGCCTTCGAGTTCTTCGCGCGTCATCTGCGGCACGATGATGTTCTTGACGATGACCGAGCTGCCGGAGACGCCGGCGGCCACGCGGTCGGTCTTGAACTGGTGCCTGGTGAAGACGCCCGCGATGACGCCGGACACGTCGTTCAGCTCCATGATCTGGCCGTCCACGACCGTGTCGGGCTGGAGCCCCTCGAAGCCGAGGTTGACGAGCGAGAGCGCGCCCGACTTGCCGGCCAGCTCGACGGCCTTGACCGAGCTCGAACCGATGTCCAGGCCCACGAGGCCCTTGTTTCCAAGTTTCTTTCTGAACATAGCCTATCCGTTCCTCGAAGACTTACCTTGTCGCTGTCGGTGGAGTTGGCGGAGGCGCGCGCGTGCGCGCAGGACCCTCGCGTGCGTCGTGCGCCACGACGGCGGCGCTTGCGTGTTCGGTGTGTCGGACTTCATCTCTCGCGGGTTGCTGCGGCGCGCCGCTGCGGGCGCGCGGGAGTTTGAGGTGGGGTTTACTTCTGACTTAAGGGCTGATGCAGTGTGCGTCCGAAGGCGGGAGTGCGTCGCGGGCGTCGGTCGCGGGGGTGGCTCCGCTGCGGCTCAAAGAATCTCCGCTTCGGCAACCCGGCCGAGTCGAAACGAACGGTTCGACTCCCGTCGGCTTTGCGGCCCAAGCTCGCGCCTGGTGTGCCCTTCTCGGTTGAGTTTCAAAGGCGGCGCGCGGCGGGCTTTTGCATCGCCCCTGCGGCCAGCCGCTACTTCTCAAGGGCGCTCGATCCACCGTGTCCGCACAAGGCGGAGAGTGGGCGAAACGCCTTCCACAAAGACTATAAGCCACACGGTCAAACCATGTCAACCAGTATTTTGCCTAGTTTAACCCATGATATTTCTTAGTTTAAATGCCTTTCCTGGATTGCCTTGAGGACTTTTCCAGAAATTTTCTTCGCTTACCTGCACATCGAGCAGACGGTTCAACACGGAGACATGGAGACACAGAGACACGGCTTTAGCTTTAGCTCTCAACGGGCTGTGTCCCTGTGCCTCTGCGCGCAAACACGATAATTGAGAGCTTTGATTCACGATAATCGCCGGAATTTTGTTTTGACAGAGTCAAAACTCAAAGGCGGCCGGAAGTGCGTCCAGGATACCTATCGCGGCGGTAAACTTTACGGGCGCATGCCGGTTTGGTAGTATCTCGCCACCGAACAATAGGCGCTCCGTCTTCGCTCTCTCATAACCCTATGTCAATGAAGCTCCGCCCTCACAGAAGATGTCGCGGTTGCGCGCGGCGCATTCCGCGCTCCGCGTTCAGGTGTCCCCTGTGCGGACGCGTTCAGCTCAGTTGGAGGCATTGGGTTTGGATCGGGGCCGGCGCGCTCGCACTGATCGGAGCCTTCATCTATATGTCGCATTGAGGGGACGCTATGACTCCACAACAAACGATTGAGCAACTACTCTCAGACAACCCCAACCTGCACGTCCTCTCACAGTACTATTCCGAGCTGATAGCCAGCCGCGGCGTTCCCTTGAAAGCCGGGCCGACGAGTCACGCCGTCCCGCCCCAGATAATTCGATACTTCGCGGAACACGTAACATCTGATCACCTGACGATAGAGACCGGAAGCGGCCACACCACGGTCGCCCTCGCCGCACTCGCCCGGCATCACGTCTGCGTCACGATTGATGAGGTGAGTGTCGGATTAATCAAAGAATACATGGCGCGGATCGGATTGCCCGAAGAAAAAGTCACTTTCATCCTTGAGCCATCCGACGTGGCACTGCCGAAGCTGCCCGCGGGCGAGATTTATGACGCGGCGTTTATTGACGGCGGCCACGGCTTCCCTCTTCCCGTTATCGATTGGCACTACATAGACAAGAGGCTTAAGGTCGGCGGCCTGCTCGGGCTCGACAACACGGAGATTCGCGCCGTCTACGACGCGCAAAGGTTTCTCGACGAGAACGAGAGCTACGCGCCGGCCGATAGGTTCGTCAACCATCACTACGGCCGGCGCTACGGCACGAGTTTTTATAGAAAACTGCGCGACGACGAGCGCGAGACGTGGAAGCAGCCCTACAACCTCAAGCCCGCCAAGCCCCCCACACTCAGGCAACGCCTTGGAGACATCCGCTACCGCCGGCGCAAGGTCTACCCGTGGGATTAAGTCACGCTTAGTCCCTGATCTGATAGAAGAGGATCGAAGTGTCGCTCGTCTGGGTAGCGCCTGACCCTTTCTTAGACGTGATTGTGAAGCTCACCCCCGCGCTACGCGTCACGGAGTAGCTCGCCCCGACGGTGCCGCCGTCGGTCAAGCGGTTGGCCAGCACTCCGTGTCTCCGCGTTTCAAACTACCTGGCCTACATTCTTGCCTCGCGCTCGGGGCGAAAGTTAGGATGGGCCGGTATGCTCACTCTACGAAGGGCGCTCGTCGCCGTTCTGCTGCTGGCAATCGTCGCCTTCGCGTGGCTTTGGCTGACGCGCCCGCAGAGGGTGGACATGACCGCCTACGCCCCGGCCGACGCCATCGTCTACGCGGAGGCCGACAGCCTGCCGGCGATCATCGACGCCTTCACCTCGACCGACGCGTGGCATGAGCTGGCGCTGGCCGCGGGCGTCGAGGCACAGCCGAAGTGGACGGGCTGGCTCCCTTCTTTTATCTCCTTCACGGGCCTCGGCCCGAGCGACGCCGTCGTCCTCTCGCGGGCGCAGGTCGCCGTCATCGTGCTCGGCTTTCAGGCGGCCGAAGAGTCGGACACGACGCTCAAGATATCTCCCCGCGAGGCCCTCATCTTCGAGACGCACACGAGCGAGTGGCGCGTGAAGGCGGCCGTCGAGAAGCTCGTCGGCGACTTCGCGCGCAAGTCGCTGAAACAACTCTCGGCCGAGCGGAAGGAGGTTGACGGCGTTCCCTTTTACGTTTGGGCCGAACAGTCGGGCGCGGGGCGGAAGGTCGTGGCCGCGGTCAAAGGGAGTGTCGCCGTCGTCGGGAACGACGAGGCCGCCGTGCGCGCGTGCCTCGACGTGCAGCGCGGCGCGCGCCCGAGCCTCGCGGGGGACGAGCAGTTGAAGGAGATGCGCGAGCGCGTCGGGGCGGGCGGGGCGCTGGCCTTCGGCTACGCGCCGCGCGGGAGTGCGGCCAAGGCGGTCGAGGTCTACGCGCCCGCCGTCGTCGGCGGCTTCTCGCCCGACCCCAAAGTCCAGAGCGTGCTGGCGACGCTCCTGCCGCAGTTCACGAGCCAGACGCTCGGCGCGTTCGGCTGGAGTTCGCGCGTCGCCGGCGGGGGCTTCGAAGACACTTACTACCTCTCGCTTGCCGGCGGGATGTCGCAACGCCTGCGCGAGCCGCTCTCGCCGTCGGATGCGGACGTAGGCGGCGCGGCCTCCGTGCTCCCGCCGGACTCATATCAGGTGACGCTCTACGACTTCCGCAACCCGGAGGACGCATGGCGCGGGCTGAGCGCGGCGGTCTCCTCGCAGGTGGACGTGTCGATTGCGGCCATCATCACGCGCCTGCTGCAAGGTTTGGCGGAGCCCTACGGCGTCGAGAACCCGCGCGAGTTCCTGCGCGCGTGCGGCGGCGAGTTGGCAACGGCGCGGCTCGGGGAGGAGAGCGAAGGCAAGGTGCTCGTCGCCAAGGCGCGCGACGCCGCGGCGCTGCGCGCTCAGGTGCTCGAACGCCTCGGCCGCGGCGCGCGCGCCGAGCGCGTAGGGAACGCAGAGTTGCTCGTCTCGAAAGACCCGGAGAAGGGCGCGGCCGCCTTCGCGGGGGACCAGCTTCTGATGGGTTCCGAGGACGACCTGAGGCGCTGTCTGGCCGCGCGCGCCGAGAACCGCACGCTCCGCAACGCCGAAGCGCTCAAGGTCGCGTCACAGGATTTTTCCGACGACGCGCCGTTCGCGCGGACACTGACCGACGACCGCGAAGCCGCTCGCACAGTCATCGCCTTGCTCGCGCCGCGCGGCACCCGCGGCGCCCCGGAAGAGGCGCTCGCGCGGCTCGGCTACAGCGTCTCTCAGACGCGCCTCGCTGAAGGCGGCGTCGAGAAGAGGACGCGCTCCGCCTTCGGCCTCTTCGGCGAGATCGTCACGCGCACGACCCCACGTTAAGGCAAAAGGCAAAAGTGAGCGCGGTCAAGCTGCCTACACTTTTGCCTTTTGCCTTTTTACTTTTGCCTTCTACTGGTCGGGCGACTTCGGGTCGAAGGGGCGGTCGGCGAGGACGGCGCGCATGTTGACCTGGCCGAAGAGGGTTTCGAGGTACGCCTCGAAGCGGTGGAGCGTGCGCGACAGCTCGCCCGCGTCGCGCGCCGAGTCGATCTCCTCCGTGAAGCGTTCGAGCGCCTCCCAGTCCTTGTACATCAGGTAACGCTGTGCGCCCTCGCCGAACGCGCTCATGGCTTCGAGCACGTGCCGCGCGGGCGGCTCGTGCCCGTCGGCTGAGGCGCGCGCGACGAGCATGACGAGTCTCCACAGCTCGCGCCTTAGTTCGAGCGACTGTTCGAGCTTCGTCGTGAACGAACGGAAGAGCGTTCCGCCGTCGATCTCCGGCTCGAAGCTCTGCGCGAGCGCGACGACCGACTGTTGATAACAGTCGCGTAGAAGTCCCGTCGCGTTCTCGACCTTCGCGAAGAGCTGCGGCGGCTGGCGCACGGAGCAGAGGCCGGTCAGCTCGTGCTCGAAAGCCTTGCGTAACTCCATCCGCACCGCGTAGGCCGTGCCGTCGAGTATCTCGCTCGCCGCCTTCTCGACGCCTTCGACGCGCAGCGCGCGCCCCTCGATGAAGTCCAGCAGCGCCCGCGTCTCCTCGTTGACGAGCGTGAAGATTGGCAACAGGCGCTTGAGCTGTGCGTCGCCTTTGAGCGAGACTTCGACAAAGCGCAGCAGCGCGAGTTGGCGCGAGCAGGCTTGGAAGATTTCGAGCAGGTCTTCGCCGAGGTCTTCCGGCGTCAGCCCTTGCGCGAGCCTGACGAGCTGCGCCTGTAGCTCGGCGGCGCCGGCCGCGCTCCCCGCGGCGAGGATAAGCCCCGCGGCCTCCGAGCGCCTCAACTCGCGTTCGAGGACGTTGCCCAGGCTCGACCATGCGACGAAGCCGACCGAGCTCGATTCGAGCAGCGCGTCGCTCAAGCGCGACACGTCCTTGAAGACTTCGCTCAGGTCGCCAAGCGACTCCTTCGCATCGACGAGGCCGAGGGCGCCGGCCGCGTGCGCCTGCGTCGCGTCCTGCGCGGGCGGCTCTTCGCCGCGCGCCAGATTTGAGAGCAGGTGCAGGCAGCGCACGAGCGCGTCGCGCACGACGCCCGTCTCGCACTTGAAGCTGCGCTCGCCGAGGGATGCGCGCTCGGCGTCGGTCAGAGGGTGGTTGGCCGCGTTGAAGAAGCTGCGCAGCGCGCGCAGCCACACGGCCAACTCCTGCGCCGGCGGGAAAGCTTCCGTAGGTGTGGGATGCTGGGACAGTTCCTTCACTCTTGCGTCGCGTGTCAGAACGCGCGGGCGGATTCTAGAATGACTTCGAGAGCTTGGGAGAAAAGGGCCGACGAGCCCGGAACGATTCTAAACAGGAAAGCCGCGAGCGGCAAAGTATTTTAAATTTGACGGACAGTTCATGAGCAAACACAACGAGCTTCTGGTCGCCACCAACAACAAGGGTAAGGTGAGAGAGCTTTCGCAACTCCTCTCCGACTTTCCACTCGGCCTGCGTCTGCTCGGCGAGTTCCCCGACATCGAAGAGGCCGAGGAGACGGGCGAGACGTTCGCCGAGAACGCGACCATCAAGGCACTGCACTACTCCGCGCGGAGTAATCTGTTGACGCTCTCCGATGACTCCGGCCTCTCGGTGGACGCGCTCGGCGGAGCGCCCGGCGTCTATTCGGCGCGCTACGCGGGGCGCGAGGCGACCTACGCCGAGCGTATGTCGAAACTGCTCGGCGAACTCGATGCGACCGGCGACACGTCGCGCCGCGCGCGTTTCGTCTGCGTCATCGCCGTCGCAGACCCTACGGCCGGCACGCTCTACACCTTCGAAGGCACCTGCGAAGGCCGCATCGCCCGCGCCCCGCGCGGCACCGGCGGCTTCGGCTACGACCCGCTGTTTATCCCCGACGGCCACGACCAAACCTTCGGCGAGCTACCCGCCGAGGTCAAACATACCCTCAGCCACCGCGCCCGCGCACTGGAGCAGGCCGTCCGACACCTCCGCGAGCGTTACCCTTGACCCTTAAGCGAAACGGTCTGTTAGAATGCCGACGTGCATGTGACCGCCACTCATGCGAACTTCCAGACATCGGAGCGTAGCGGATGGAGAAGGCGGCACTCGAACCTCTCGTCGAACGAGGTCTCAATACAAAAGCTATCGCGAAGTTCTTTGACACGTCTCAAACAAACGTTCGTTACTGGGTTCGCAAGCACGGCTTAAAACTCAAGCAGAAGCCTTTCGGCGCTGGCTACACTCCTCCTAGATTACCGTACAGGTGCGGCAGATGTAGAGAGACTGACCCGGCAAAATTCTACGGGCATAAGCGAAAATATGTGGGTCAGGTCAGAACGCTTATAACCATAAGGTAGGTCAAGAAAAACGTCTCCGCGCAGTTCAAGAGTTTGGTGGCCGATGCTCGAAATGTGGTTTTGATCGCTTCACCTGTTCTTTAGATATTCACCATAAAGACCCGAGTGAGAAAGACCCGAATTTTCGTAGCATGCGAGGGTGGTCGTGGGAACATATTTTGACGGAACTTGTGAAATGTGTTCTCCTCTGTAAGAACTGCCACGCCGCAGTTCACGCTGGGCTCTTGCAAATTTAATTTTGACTGTCGGGCTGTGGCGCAGCCTGGTTAGCGCGCCGCATTTGGGATGCGGAGGTCCTCGGTTCAAATCCGAGCAGCCCGATTACCTTCCCTGCTTCCTTCATCAATCAACTAACCCCCTTTCGAAGCGACGGGCTCTTCTTCAGCTTCGAGGGTGGTGAACTCGGCCATGACCATGCGCTCGCCGGTCTCGGCGCAGCACGCCTCTTCGTCAGGCGGGGCGACGCTCTTGTCACCATGCCGCGGGAGGCCGAAGGCGACTAGCAGCGCGAGGCCGGACAGGACGGTTCCCGTCCAGAAGACGTTATGAATCGCAGAGGCCAGAGACTCCCTTAGCTCGTCGAGCACTTCGGGGGGAAGTGCCGCGCTCGCCTGTGGGTCGATGAGGGCGTTCGGGTTGGAAGCGAGTTCCGCCGCGCGCTCAGGCGTCAAAGGCCCCGCGCCCGCCCGCGCGACCCTTTGCAGGTGCGAGGCCAGGCCCGCCGAGAGCACCGCGCCCATGATCGCCACGCCGACCGCGCCGCCTATCGAGCGCGAGAACTGGTTGAGCGAAGTCGCGATGCCGAGTTGCGCACGCCCGACCGACTGCTGCACGGCGATGAGCAGCGTCAGCATCGTCAACCCCAGCCCCGCCCCGATGAGGACGAGATCGACGTAGAGCCACACGCGCGGCGTCGTGCGCTGGTAGCTCGACAGCAGCGCGAAGCCGAGCGTCAGCAGGAAGAGCCCCGCCAGCGTCGTCGGCCTGTAGCCGACTTTCAGGAGCAGCCGCCCGCCGACGATGGAGAGCCCGACCCAACTCAGCATGCCCAGAGCACCCTGCGCGCACAGCGGCACGAACGAGATGGCGCCGAACATCGCCACGCCCGCGAGGAAGCCTGCCGTCACGGACACCGCCACGACGCGGTTGCGGAAGAGTTCGAGCGGCACGATGGGGTCTTGCGCTCGCCTTTCGACATAAATGAAAAGTGCGGCGAGCAGCCCGGCGCCGATTAACAAAGCCACGTTGCGCGCCGAAGCGACCTCGCGCAGCGTCGCGCCGCCCTCGACGAGCGCGAGCATGAGGAGCGTGATCGAAGCCATCAGCAGCGCCGCGCCCGCGTAGTCGATGGACGGCCGCCCGTGCCGCTTCGGCTCCTTCAAAGAGAGTTGCATGATGACGGCGGCGAGGATGCCGAACGGCACGTTGATGTAGAAGACCCAGCGCCACGAGAGCTGGTCGGTGATGAACCCGCCGACGATAGGGCCGACCACGCTCGAAATACCCCACACGCCGCTGAAGAACGCCTGCATCCGCGCGCGCTCCTCAACCGTGTACACGTCGCCGATGATCGTCATCGCCAGCGGCACGAGCGCACCCGCCCCCAAGCCCTGCACCGCGCGGTACGCGATGAGCTGCGTCATCGTCCCCGCCATCCCCGACAGCACCGAGCCGAGCATGAAGATCGCGATGCCGAGCTGGAAGAGGAGCCTGCGCCCGTACAAGTCCGAGAGCTTGCCCCAGACCGGCACCGTGATGGTCGAAGTGATGAGGTAGGCTGAGAAGACCCAACTGTAATGGTTCAAGCCTCCGAGCGAGGCGATGACCGTCGGCATCGCCGTCCCGACGACGGTCGCCTCCAACGCCGCCAGGAACATGCCCGTGATGACGCCCAGCGTCACCGCCAGACGCCTGCGCGAAGACATCGCGAGCGTCTGCGCACCTTCAGACACGGAATGACTTTCCATAGATTCGGGGATGATACTACGCGGCGCGGAGGGGCTGTGTGCCCTCTGATTTAAGAATGTGGGACAAAAGATTCACCGAAACGATGAACGAGGAACGATGAGCTGAAAGCCGTCTGCCTCCAGTTCATCGTTCAGCGTTCCTCATGCATCGTTTCGGTTACGTGACGACGGTCGGCTCGTCGGTGCCGAAGCGTTCGCGGAGGCGGAGCAGTTCGCGGACGCCCTGCTTGAGCGAGCCGAGTGCTTCTTCGATGTCGCTCGCGCCCGCGTCGTCGCGATAGCGCTCGATGTAGATGCGCAGCGTCGCGCCCGCCGTGCCCGTGCCCGAGAGACGCAGCACCGCGCGCGAGCCGTCTTCGAGGAAGATGCGCACGCCCTGCCGTGAGGTCGTGCTGCCGTCAACGGGGTCCGTGTAGCCGAACTCGTCCGCGCGCTCGACGCGGCTGCCGGCGAGCGGCGTCCCGGCGAGGTTGGAAAGTCCGCCGCTCAACTCAGACATCATCTCCGCGGCGGCCGCGGCGTCGAGCCCCTCGTAGTCGTGGCGCTGGTAGTAACTGCGCCCGAACCTGCGCCAGTGGTCGCGCACGACCTCTTCGACAGACTTCCCCGTCACGGCGAGGATCGAGAGCCAGCACAGGACGGCCCACAGCCCGTCCTTCTCGCGCACGTGGTTCGAGCCCGTGCCGAAGCTCTCCTCGCCGCACATCGTCGCGAGCCCCGCGTCGAGGAGGTTGCCGAAGAACTTCCAGCCCGTCGGCGTCTCGTAACACTTGATGCCGAGCGCCTCGGCCACGCGATCTACGGACGTGCTCGTCGGCATCGAGCGCGCCACACCGGCGAGGCCGTCGCGGTAGCCGGGGATGCATTCGCGTGCGTGCTCGGCGATGACGGCCAGAGAGTCGCCGGGCGAGACGAAGAAGTCGCGGCCGAGAATCAGGTTGCGGTCGCCGTCGCCGTCGCAGGCCGCGCCGAAGTCGGGAGCGTCCCGCCCGCTCATGCGCTGAACGAGTTCCGCCGCGTGGACGAGGTTCGGGTCGGGGTGATGCCCGCCGAAGTCCGGCAGCGGCGTCCCGTTCAGAACCGTCCCGGCAGGTGCGCCCAGACGGCCCTCGATGATGTGCGTGGCATACGGGCCGGTCACGGCGCTCATCGCGTCGAAGAGCATTCGGTGCCCCGAAGAGAAGTACGCACGCAGTTGCTCGAAGTCGAACAGCTCTTCCATCAACGCCGTGTAGTCTTCGAGCGGATCGATGATGACGACTTCGGTCTCTCCGACGCGGACGCTCCCCGTCTGTTCGAGGTCAACTTCGGCGTGTTCGATGGTGAGGTAGCGCTCGACGGATTGAGTGCCGGCGTAGATGCGCTCCGTGACGGACTCGGGCGCGGGGCCGCCGTTGCGCGTGTTGTACTTGATGCCAAAGTCCTCGTCGATGCCGCCGGGGTTGTGGCTGGCCGAAAGCACCAGCCCGCCCATGGCCCCACGGCGGCGGATGACGGCCGAGACGGCGGGCGTCGAAAGAATGCCTCCGCGCCCGACCAGAAGGCGCCCGAAGCCGTTGGCCGCCGCCATGCGGATGATCGTCTGGACGGCCTCGCGGTTGTAGTAGCGGCCGTCGCCGCCGACGACGAGGGTCTCTGTGCCGAACCCGTCGGGGGCATCCGCGCGGACGGCGTCGAAGACCGACTGGACGAAGTTCTCAAGGTAGCCGGGCTGCATAAAGACGCGGGTCTTCTTACGCAAGCCCGAAGTGCCCGGGCGCTGCCCTTCGAAGGGCTGCGTCGGGACGGTCTGCACGCCGCCTTCACGCATCGGAGTCAAGGCTTCCCCTCCCACAGTCTGTTTTGGAATTCGGTTAACCGACAGTTTATTCCCGAATCCCGCGGGAGGCAAAATCATTCGGCGTAAAAACGTGTCGGGCGGTTTCGGCGTCGGCGATTCGTACGGCGGCCGGTCAAAAGGCACGGCCGCCGGGGCTTGGGCCTAATTTTTTTTAGAAAAATGGCTTTTTCGGCCATTTTTCCGAGACGCGGGGCCGCGTCGTGTGATATATGTCCTGACGCAAGCTTTTCGATTTCTTCCCGAATTTGTAGGAGGCAGTGCACCACCCAATGGCGACGAAAGAAGGCAAGAAGCGCATGTCACAGTCCGAAGTGGTCAACCACTTCGCCGAAAAGTACGAGCTGAAGCGCGCTCAGGTGAAGGAGCTTTTCGAGGAGTTGGCGAACCTGGCGACCAGCGAAGTCAGAGAGAGCGGCGAGTTCGTCCTCCCCGGCTTCGGCAAGCTCGTTCTCTCCGAGCGCAAAGCGCGCGAGGGGCGCAACCCTCAGACGGGCGAGACGATTCAGATCCCGGCCAAAACGGCGCTCAAGTTCCGTCTCGGCAAGGGTTTGAAGGACTCCGTCATCCCGAAGAAGTAGTCGGCGTCCGACGAGCCAGTCATACTTCTCAAATACCCGAAAAGACCGCCGGCGGGTTTTGGCAGGCTACTTTTGCCTTCCGACTTCGCCGGCGTCTCTTTTTTCAAGAGACCGGAATTTAAACCCTATCCCTTTCAACCAAAACGACTTACGCCGCCACTTAGACAACCTTCCTCGAAAATCTCCGCGCGTCTCTCTCCGGTCTGTCCACACTAAAAAAAATTCTGGTAATTCAAATAATTTCAATGTAGAATGCGTTTTTCTTCTAGCCCCCGATTCCCCTACAGGGTGTAGTGCTTCAAAAACGGTGGGCTGGATTGTGTGAAAATTCGGGGATTGCAACGGATTCGCATCCCGAACCTCCCCGAATGCATCTAAATTGTCACTAATACAGAGCCCACCGCCGTCGTTGGATTTTCGTGGGCCCGAAAACATAAGGAGCAGACGAAAAGTGATCGCTACTGAGAAGTTTCCGCTGGCAGAACGGCTGAAGATGATCGACCACATTCAGGCGCGCCGTTACTCGAAATTGGGCGGCCCCGCGCTGGACATCGCGACCGAGGGCATCATCCGCCACCTGCGCGCCTGTGACCGCATGGACGTGAACCCGGATGTCGCCGCCGTCCGCGAGATCATCGACGACGCGCTCAACGGCCGCCGCGTCTTCGCCGAAACCTTCAACAACGCCGCGTAAGAAGAGAGTTACGCAGCACTTGCCCTAAGAAATTCGGAAAGCCGCCAGTTTGATGCTGGCGGCTTTCTACTTTTTACGGGGCGGATGCCGGATGCTATGCCCGGCGACTTTCAAGTCAAGACGACTTTTCGGGCGCGGCGCGTAACTCCGACTGCTGCTCGATGAGTGTGTCGCGTTCGGGCGGTTCACGCGTGGGGCCGTCGGCCTGCCGGAGCACGTCGAGGAGCGCGATGGTGATGGCGATGATCACCGGGCCGAGCACGATGCCGAGCACGCCGAAGACCTGTAGCCCGCCGAGCACGGAGAAGAAGACGAGCAGCTCGTGCAGACGCGTCCGCTCGCCGACAAGTTTCGGCCGCAGGAAGTTGTCCACACTCCCGATGACGAGTGCGCCCCACACGGCGAGCATGATGGCCTTACCCCACTCCCCCGTCAGCGCGAGGTAGATGGCCGCCGGCACCCAGACGATGAACGAGCCGAGCATCGGGATCATCGACAGGAAGATCATCACGACGCCCCACAGCAGCGGCGAAGGCAGCCCCAGCACCCAGAAGGCCAGCCCGCCGAGCAAGCCCTGCACGACGGCGATGATGAGTACGCCGTAGACGCTCGCCCCGATGACCTCGCCCGTCCGGTCGAAAATCTCGCGCGCCTTCTGGTCGCTCAGGGGCGTCATGTCGTAGGCCGCCGCGCGCAGGCGCTCGCCGTCGCGGAAGAGGTAGTACATCGTGAAGATGACGAAGAAGACCTCGACGACGAAGCCGACCGCCCCGCCCACGAACCCGAGCGTGCGCGAGGCTATCGCGCCGCTCACGCCCTTTAGACGCTCGGCGATGAACTCCTGCGACCCGAGCTTGCTGATGTCAATGTACTGACCGACCCAGCGCACGGACGGCCCGAGGTAAGGATGGTTCGGGTCGAGCAGTCCGGCCGCAGCCCCCGCCGCTCCACCGGAGCCGTCCTGCTTCGGCTGGAGCATTTGCGCGAAGTTGCCGAGTTCGTTGACGACGGCGAACGTGAGCAGCGTCAGCGGGACGAGGATGATGAAGATGACGAGCAGGCACGAGAGCAGAGCGCTCCAACCGGGGCTCCCGACGCGCGCCTGTATGCGCCTGTGGATGGGGAAGAAGACGATGACGAGGACGACGGCCCAGAGGATGACCTCAAGGAAGGGCTCCAGCATCTTCCAGCACAGGTAGAGCGCCAGTAAGGTCACCGCCAGCAGCACGAGCCAGCGTAGCAGCTTACTCTTCGACTCCATCCACTCCACCATAGTCCGCACACTTTACCACAGCCCTACGCCTTCGCCTTTTGAAATCCTGTCACGTTATGCTTCCGGTTTAATCGGTCTTGTGAGTATTTTTATCAGGATGTGTGTGCGTGTTAACATTCGCCCTCGAATGGCGTACGGGCTCCCGTAGCTCAGTCGGATAGAGCATCTGCCTTCTAAGCAGAGGGTCGCTGGTTCGAGTCCAGCCGGGGGTATCGTCGGATGGCGGGCGGCGCGGGCAACTTGTCAGTGCCGTGGGCGGTTGGTAGTATTGGTTTTCCGTTCGCTTCCCCGTGTGGCGGCCATAGCTCAGTTGGTTAGAGCGCCTGACTGTGGATCAGGAGGTCGCGGGTTCGAACCCCGCTGGCCGCCCCATTAATTTTCTAAACCACGCGGCTTCGGTCTTTCGCCGCAATTCCATCCTTAAAAGGTTAAAGGCTTCCTCAAAGATGAAAGTGCCGCAGTTCAGACTCTTCGGGTTCAGGCGACCGCGCGAGGTTGTCGGCTCGGCGCTGGGTAAGTTGGAGAAGACGGTGATGGAGGAGGTTTGGCGGCGCGGGCGCGTGAGCGCGAACGACATCTACCGCGCCTTCGGCGAACGCACCGCCTACACGACTTGGATGACGACGCTCGACCGGCTCTTCAAGAAGGGTCTGCTCTCGCGCGAGAAGGACGGGCGTGCCTACATCTACTCGCCGCGCGTGTCGCGCGAAGAGTTCGAGCGCGGCGTGGCCGAGGACGTGCTCGGCGACCTGCTCGGACGGAGCGGCGGCGAGCCTTTGCTCGCCTGCATCGTGGACGCGGTGAGCGAGCACGACCGCGCGCTCCTCGACGAACTGCAACGCCTGGTCGAGGAGAAGCGGCGCGAGCTGAGCGAAGGAGAGTAAAGGGGCCGTGTACGCGCTGCTCTGCTGTCTGACGCTCTCGGCGCTGCTGGCGCTCAACGCGCTGGCTTCGGCGCTGGCCGGCGTCTTGTGGCGCGCACTCGCGCCGCGCGTGCGTGGTTGGGACGCGGGCGCGCGCGCGCGTCTGCTGTTCGCACTGCGCGTGTCGCCGCCCGCGGCCGCCGCGGCGCTCGCCTTCGCCCTCATCGTCCCCGCTTACTTGCTGTACGAGCCGCACGACAGCGGCGAGGGTATCGGCGTCAAGCTGCTGATTCTCGCCTGCGTGTCGGCGGCCGGCGTGCTGCTGGCGTGCTGGCGCGTCGCGCGGACTTGGGTCGCGACGCGGGGTCTCGCGCGCGACTGGATGCGCCACGCGGAGCCCTTCGAGGTCGAAGGCGCGACCGTCCCGACCTTCCGCATACGTCACAGCTTCCCGGTCATCGCGGTCATCGGCGTGCTGCGTCCGCGCCTGTTCGTGGCGTCGCAGGTCTTCGAAGTGCTCACTCCTGAAGAACTCGCCGCTGCACTCGCGCACGAACGCGGGCACGTCGAGGGGCGCGACAACCTGAAGCGCGCTCTGCTACAGGCGGGCGAGGACGCACTGTTGCACGCGCCGCTCGGGCGCTCGCTCCGCCGCGAGTGGCAGCGCGAGTCGGAGATGGCGGCCGACGAGTTCGCGGCCGCGGCCGGCGCGGCGGCCCCCCCAGCCCACGCCGCGGCCCACGGCGCGCGGGTGCCGCCGAGCATCGAGCGGGCGAGCGC
>CAXTSK010000039.1:15319-17697 GCA_964246655.1 uncultured Pyrinomonadaceae bacterium | reverse complement strand
TCGCGGTCGGGGGGGGGCCTTTGCGACCCGATTCCCCCGAATAATCACGGCCCACCCGCCACCGCGGGCGGTACTGACCGCTATTACGCCAGACGTTGTCTTGAACTCAGAAATTTACGCGCGAGGACGAGGAGCGCGAGCACGGTCGTGACGGTGGCGGAGATGAGGCAGTAGGTGCAGAAGGCTTTGATGACGAAGGCTTGCAGGTAGAGGAACCAGAGCGTGGCGAGGAACATGACGGCGACGAGCGGCGTGATTAACTTTCGCGCGCCGTCGTAGCCGAAGGCGGCGAGCGTCGCCAGCGAGAAGACGGCGAAGTAAGCCAGCGCGCCGACGGCCGCGACGGGCACGCCCGCGGCGACCGTCGCGTAGCTGCTCTGCAAGACCTCGTCGCAGCCCGACACGACCATGCAGCGGACGCTCTGCCCCGAAAGGTGCTCGACCGTCAGGTAGACGGCGTCCGTCAGACCCCCGAGCGCGACGAGCGCGACGGCCGCGTCCCACCCGCGGCCCTCGCTACGCGATTCTTCATGAATCACTTCGGTGCTCATCGTCTGAAAGGCGGACTTACTTCCCTCCCTGCGCCAGCCCGGCCTCGATCTCGCGCCGCAGAATCTCCTCGGTGATGAGCTGGCCCGGCACCAGCTCGCGGCCGTTGAGGTAGACGGTCGGCGTGCCCTTCACGCCGAGCGAGTTGCCGCGCAGGAGGTCGGCCTTGATGCGCTCGGCCAAATCCTGCCGCTCCATGTCGGCCTTGAACCGCTGCACGTCGAGCCCGACCCGGGTCGCGTAGGAGTCGAACTGCACGCGCGGCTCCATCGAATCGCTCCACTCCTTCTGGTTGTCGTAGAGCATGTCGTGCATCTCCCAGAACTTGCCCTGCTGGCCGGCGGCCTCGGCGGCGCGCGCCGCGAGGAAGGCGTACTTGTGCATCTGGAGCGGGAAGTTACGGAAGACGAACTGGACGCGGTCTTTGTAGTCGTTCATCACGCGGCGCAGGCCCGGCTCGAAACCGCCGCACGCGGGGCACTGGAAGTCGCTGAACTCTTCGACGGTGACGCGGGCGGTCGGCATGCCGCGCGTGTAAGGGTTGGACGCGCCGGGCTGCGCGGGCACCCTCTGTGTCGGGCCTGTGTTGGCGTTCGTCGCGGGCGTGCTGTTGCTGGCCGACGGGCGCGACATCAGCACGACGGCGACGGTGACGGCGACGAGGACGCCGCCGATGATGACGAAGGGGAGCGGGCTTTTCGACTTCGCGGGAGTGTTCTTGGGGTTGCGACTCATTCGGGTAGCTACCGTCCGGAAAATGTTTTGCGGCGCGGCGCGGGGCCGCCTCCGAGATGCCGACATGGTAACACTTGCGCCCGCGCCAGTCGAAACCGGCGTTTAGAAAAACCCGACACTTGTGTTAACTTTTGCGAACCCGCCTCACGGATACTGGCGAGTGAAGCTCAGAGATATTCAGACCGAGCCCAAAGGAGACGCATGAGCCATAGCGAGGCGACAACCACCCGGCTGCCCGAAAACCCGGTCTCGATCTACGACCGCTTCACGAACCTCTACGACCTGATGTTCCGGGTCAACGGCTACGGCCGCTCGGTCGAGCGCTACCTGCGCGAGACCCGGCTGCCGCTGCCCGCGGGGGCGCGGGTGCTCGACGCGGGCTGCGGGACGGGGCTGCTCACGCTCGCCTTCCTGCGCGTGCACGAGCGGCCGGCGGACATCGCCTCCATCGACCTCTCGCTGCGCTCGCTTCAGACGGCGCGGCGCGCGGCGCTGAAGTTGCCGAAGGGGCCGAAGCGCCGTGTGGCCTTCGCGCAGTCGAACGCGCTCGCGCTCCCCTTCGCCGACGAGACTTTTGACCTGGTGCTGACGAGCGGCGTGCTCGAATACCTGCCCTTACGCGAGGGGCTCGGGGAGCTTGCGCGCGTGCTCGCGCCCGGCGGCCACCTCCTCTTCGTCCCCGTCCGCCCGTCGCCCATGACGCGCCTGCTCGAAGTCATGTTCCGCTTCAAGGCGCACCCGCCGCGCGAGGTCGAAGAGGAGACCCGCCGCTTCTTCCGCGTCCTCGAACATCACCGTTTTCTGCCCTTCGAACCCATCGGCTGGACGAAATCGCTCGTTTTAGCCCAAAAGCATTAAAGCCGTCAGGCGAGCAATTTACAAACTCAGGCCCAAAATCCACCTTTTTGCCCGACGTTCCGCCCTTTTTACCCGAGCGTTCTCACTTTTTACCCGAACATTCTCACTTTTTACCCCAACGTCGGGCCTCCAAGGGGGAACGTTGAGGTAAAAAGGCCCGAAAAGCACGCCGGGGGGGGGGGGCGGGGGGCGGGCCGGGCCGCGCCGGGGCGGGGGGGAGAACCCGGCCCGAAGGG
>CAXTSK010000039.1:8935-15309 GCA_964246655.1 uncultured Pyrinomonadaceae bacterium | reverse complement strand
GGATGCCCGCGCTCCCGGCTGAAGGGGTACATCTACAGCCTACCTATCGCCCGTCACCCCCTTAAACACTTCCCGCGCGATGGTCGGGATGATGTCGCGCTCTTTGGCGAAGTCGGTGGTGAAGGTGACGAGGATGAGGCGGCGGCCGCCGGGCAGTTCGAGGTAGGCCGCGTCGTGGCGCGCGGTGCTCGTCCAGCCGGCCTTCGACCAGAGACGTGTGCCCGGCTCAAGCGCCAGCCCTATGAAGCCGTGCGCCTGGTCGTCGGGGTCTTCGGACTTGCCGGAGAAGTCGCGCTTCATCAAGTCGAGCATCTTCCGGCTGCGCTCGGGCGTGACGGCGCGCCCGCCGACGATCTCAAAGAGCAGACGCGCCGTGGCGTCCGTCGTCAGCTTGTTGCGGTTCTCGAACTTCGGCCCGAGGAACTGCCGCTCGCGCCCGTAAGGGCCTTCGCACCAGGGCTTCTGGTTGACGTTGATGCCGCCGAGGCCCACCGCGTAGCCGAGCGAAGTGTAGTAGCGGTTGACGACGTTCCGCTTCTCGCCCCACTCCTTCAACTCCGCGGGCGCAAGCTCCGCGCCGCTCGACACGCCGGTCAGCGAGTCGAGCACGAAGGCCGTCGCGTCGTTCGACGAATCGACGATCATGTCGTGCAACCCGCGCGTCAACTCCTCCGACTCCTTCAGCCGCCCGTCCTCCAACCAGCGGTGCGCCGCCGCGAGGTAGAACAGCTTCACGACGCTCGCCGGATAGATCGGCTCCGCGCCGCGAAAGCTCGCGCGCTCGGGCCGCGCCGGGTCGGTCAGGTCGATGAGCGTGACGGCGAGGTGCTTCTCCGCGAAGCCTTTGTCTTTGAACCTTTCGAGCGCCACGCGCGCCGCCTCGTCCACGACCTTTTGTAGACGCGCCGACGCCACCGGCTCGACCGGCTTCGTCTTATCCTGCGCCGCCGCACCAACAGTCAGCACGAGTAGCACGCTCACGACACACGCGAAGAAGAGCAGTCTGTCTTTCAGTTCATCGTTCATCGTTCCTACTTCCAGTACGTGTAGAGATAGACGAAGAGGCTGATGACCAACGCGTTCGAGAAGTCGATAAAGAACGCGCCGACGACGGGCACGACGAGGAAGCTGCGCGGTGCGGGCGCGAAACGCTCCACGAGCGCCTCCATGTTGGCGACCGCGTTGGCCGTAATCCCGAGGCCGAATCCGATGTGCCCGCTCGCCGTCACCGCCGCCTCGTAGTCGCGCCCCATCAGCACGAAGGTGACGAGCAGCGCGTACGCCACCGTCACCACGACCTGCACGCACAGGATGACGAGCATCGGTAGTGCGAGCCCCGCGATCTTCCAAAGCTCCAAACTCATCAGCGCGATGACGAGGAAGAGCGCGAGCGACACGGACGCAATCAGCCCGACCGCGCGCCCGTCCACGCGGAACCATCCCGTCCGCTCGTCCACGTTGCGTACGACCGCCGCCACCACCATCGCGCCGATGTAGTCCGGCAAAGTGAAACTCGGATTCTTAACCAGCAAACTCAGCACCGCGCCCACGCCCATCACGAGCAGCACCAGCAGCAGGTTGTGTATCAGCACACCCGCGTCCAACTCAGGCTCGGCCCCGGCCTCCGCACGTTCCCGCCGACTTTCATCAACCTCCTCCGGCGCGACCGTCGGGCTCAGCGCCCAGAACTCATCCTCCTCGCTCTTCACTTCCGAGCCGTCACGCTCGGACGCGAGTCGCAAACGTCGTATGAGCGCCGTCGCCACGGGGTTGCCGACGAGGCTTGAGACGAAGATGCCGAACAGCGCCGACGCGATGATGAGGGAACCCGCGCCCGCGACGCCCAATTCCGCGAACCTCGCCTCCCAGGCTTGCCCGGTCGCCGGCCCGCCCGTCAGCGTCAGCGAGCCGCAGATGACCCCGAGCAGCGCGGGCGCTCCCAACAGAACCGCCAACGCCATCCCTAATGCGTTCTGCACCACGGCCGTCAACGTCGCCAGCAACCATAAGAGCCCCATCCGCCACCCGCCCGCGCGCAGCAAAGAGACGGTCGCGCCGAGTCCGATGGTCGTGAAGAAAGCCGTCTGAAGCGGCGCGCGCAACGTCGTGTTGAGCGAGACGCCGGCCACGCCCCACGCGCGCAGCGCGAAGACCAGCCCCGCGAACAAAAGCCCGCCCACGGCCGCCGCCGGCACGTTCGACCGCGACAGGAAGGGCACGCGCCGCTGCACCAAGTAGCCGACGAACAGCGCCAACGCCGCCAACGCCAGCGAGAAGACGAGGTCGAACTTGACCGTCCGCAACCCCTCGACGACAGAGAACTCCAACGCTTACCCTCCGCGACAAAGCTTCTAACCACAGAGACACAGCTTTGTCTTTAGCTGTGTTCAAGCCGTGTCTCTGTATCTCTGTGGTTAATCCTTCCTCTCGTACACAACGCGCCCGTCAACGATTGTCATTCTCACTTTAACCTTCTCAATCTCGGCGGGGTCGATGTTGAAAATGTCGCGGTCGAGGATGACGAGGTCGGCGAGCTTGCCGGGCGTGATGGTTCCCTTCACCCCTTCCGCGAACTCGCCGTAGGCGGAGCCGACGGTGTAGGCGCGGACGGCCTCCTCGACTGTAATCTTCTGCTCGGGCACCCAGCCGCCGGGGTTCTTGCCGTCGAGCGTGCGGCGCGTGGCGGCGGCGTAGATGCCCATGACGGGGTCGAGCGGCGCGACCGACCAGTCGGAGCCGAAGGCGAGCACCGCGCCCGCGTCGAGCAGCGAGCGGAAGGCGTACGTGCTCTTCGCGCGCTCGCGCCCGATGCGCTTCTCGGCCCAGCGGCCGTCGTCGATGCAGTGATAGGGCTGCATCGAGGCGACGACGTGGTCGCGGCCGAAACGGGGAATGTCCTGCGGGCGGAGGTGCTGCGCGTGCTCGATGCGGAAGCGGCGGTCGCGCGGGCCGTTCTGCTTTTCGACCTGCTCGTAGATGTTGAGGATCGCGTCGTTGGCCCTGTCGCCGATGGCGTGGATGAAGACCTGTAGGCCCGCGCGGTCGGCGCCTTCGACGAACTTCTGCATCTCGCCCTCGGCGAAGCCATCGCCGAGGCCGCTCGTGTTCGGCGCGTCGAGGTAGGGCTCGAAGAAGAGCGCGGTGGTCGAGCCGAGGCTTCCGTCGGCGAAGCCCTTCAGGCCGCCGATGCGCAGCATGTCGCCGCCGAAGGCGCGGCGCACCCCGACGCGGGCGAGCCTCTGCCAGTCGGGCAGCGGCGAGACGGCGTAGACGCGCGTCTTCAACTCGCCGCGTTCGAGCAAGGTCTGGTAGACGCCCACGTCGTCGCCCGCCGACATGTCCTGCACGCTTGTCACGCCGTGCTCGGCCGCGTGCGCGCTCGCCGCGCGTGCCGCCTCAAGCTTCTCCTCGAAGCTCGCTTCGGGCGCGACCTTCCAGACGAAGCTCATCGCGGCGTCCTTCAAGACGCCCGTCGGCTCGCCCGTCTTCGGGTCGCGAACAATCTGTCCGCCGGGAGGGTCTTGCGTCTCGCGTGTGACGCCCGCGAGCTTGAGCGCGTAGCTGTTGGCGAGCGCCATGTGCCCGTCGAGCCGATTGACGAAGACCGCGCGGTCGAGCGTGAACGCGTCGATCAACTCCCGGGTCGGCAGGGGCGCGACTCCGTTAACGCTAGGCCAACGTTCGTGATCCCAGTCGCCGCCCGTAATCCATCTTCCTTTCGGAAGCTTGTCGTTGAAGCGCCGGATGCGCTCCGCGAACTCCTGCGGCGTCGAAGCGTCGCGCAGGTCAACGCTCGACAACTGGAACCCGCCCGACAGGAAGTGGACGTGCGCGTCGTTGAAACCCGGCAGCACGAGCGCGCCCTTCGCGTCTATCACGCGCGTCTTCGGCCCCGCCAGCGCGCGCACCTCCGCGTTGGTGCCGACCGCCGTGATGCGTCTGCCGTAGACGGCCACGGCCTCGGCCGCCGGACGCGCCGCATCCATCGTCCGCACGCGCGCGTTGACGATGACGAGGTCGGCCTCGAACTTCTGTGCTTCTGACGTGGGAGGGATGAAGAAGGCTGACATGAGACAGGCGACAAGGACGGAGGCAACCGCTGCTCTCATCAAGGATTCATTCCTGTGTCTGTTGAAGGCGGCCGGGCGCGTAGTGTTACTCGGACGACGGACGCGTAGTGTATCATTGCGCCGTCGCCTTCCGACAAGAATTTTCCAAAGCACTCGAAGAAGAATCCTGTGGACAAGCTCGTCGAAAAGTTGCGCGCGTTGCTGAAGCCCGGGCAGGTCATCTCGGAGCCGGAGGAGTTGCTCGTCTACGAGTGCGACGGGCTGACGCACTACCGTCACAGGCCGCGCGCGGTCGTCTTCCCCGCCTCTACCGAGGAGGTCGCGGAGGTCCTGAAGCTGCTCGCGCGCGCGCGTGTGCCTTTGGTGCCGCGCGGGGCGGGGACAGGGCTGTCGGGCGGGGCGCTCGCGGTGGGCGGCGGAGTCTGTATCGAGCTTGCGCGGATGCGGCAGGTGTTGAAGGTTGACGTGGAGAATCGTCTGGCCGTCGTGCAGGCGGGCGTCGTCAACGCGCACGTGTCGCGTTCGGTCGCGCGCCACGGCCTCTATTACGTGCCCGACCCTTCGAGCCAGGGGAGTTGCACCGTCGGCGGCAACATCGGCGAGAACGCGGGCGGCATACATTGCCTGAAGTACGGCACGACGACCGACCACGTCTTAGGCGCGCGCGTCGTCCTGGCCGAAGGGCGCGTCGTGGAGTTGGGCGGCGCGGGCGCGGAGGCTTCGGGCTACGACCTGCTCGGCCTCTTCGTCGGGAGCGAGGGCACGTTCGGCGTCGTCACGGAGGCGACCGTGCGCCTGACTCCGGTGCCTCCTTCTATCAGAACTCTGCTCGCCGACTTCACAAACATAGATGACGCGAGCCGCGCCGTCTCGGCCGTCATCGCCGCGGGCATCATCCCGGCAGGACTTGAGATGGTTGACGGCGCGACCATCCGCGCGGTCGAGGCGAGCGTCTTCGCCGCGGGGATGCCTCTGGACGCGGAGGCCGCGTTGCTCGTGGAGTTGGACGGGCTCGAAGCGGGGATGGACGAGGAGGTCGGGCGCGTCCGTCACATCTGTATGAGCAACGGCGCGCGCTCGGTTCGTCTCGCCGCCGACGAACAGGAGCGCCAGCGCCTGTGGGCCGCGCGCAAAGGCGCCTTCGGCGCGATGGGCCGCATCACGCCCGACATACTCATACAGGACGCCGTCGTCCCGCGCTCGCGCCTGCCGGAGGTGCTCGCGGCGACGTACCGCATCGGCGCGCGCCACGGGCTGCGCGTCGCGAACGTCTTCCACGCGGGCGACGGCAACCTGCACCCGCTCGTCTGCTTCGACTCGCGCGACGCCGCGCAGGTCGAGCGCGTCCACGAGGCGGGGCGCGAGATCATGGAGACGTGCGTGCGCGCCGGAGGCACCATCACGGGCGAGCACGGCGTGGGTTTGGACAAGAGCGACTATTTGCCGCTCGTCTTCTCGGACGAGGACATGCGCGCGATGCTGAGCGTGCGCGCGGCCTTCGACCCGACGGGTCTCTGCAACCCAGGCAAGATCATCCCCGTGCTCAAGGGCTGCGGCGAGGCGCGCGCCGTCGCGGAAGTGAAGAGCGCCGCGCGCGGCACGAACGGAGGCAACGGCTCGGGCGGCGGGCCTCGACAGCTCAAGCCGGAAGTGTCGGCCACACACGTAGAGATGAAGAAGACCGGCGGGGCGCTCGACCCTTCGACGGCGCTCGCGGGTGTGGTAGGGCACGCGCACGTCGGGGTCGTGACGACGGGAGACGTGACGAGCGCGCTCGTCGTCGAGCCCGCGACGTTCGAAGAGGTCTGCGAGGTCTTGCGTCTCGCAGAGAGCGAGCGTTGGACGGTGACGCCCGCGGGCGCGTGCACGTGGCTCGACGCGGGCGAGGCGCGCGAGCCTTCGAACATCATCTTGAAGACGACGCACATGTCGCGCCTCGTCGAGCACGAGCCCGCGGACCTCGTGGCGACGGCCGAGGCGGGTCTGACGCTCGCAGACTTCAATCGAGAGGTCGGGCGCGCGGGTCGAGCGGGAGCCACTGACCCGCCGGGCGCAAGCGTGGCGACGCTCGGCGGCGTGGTGGCGACGGGCGCGTCAGGGGTGCAGGCCCTCGGCTACGGAGCGCCGCGGTCGCATGTGCTCGGGATGCGCGTGGCGCTCGCGGGTGGGCGCTTGATAAGAGCCGGCGGGCGCGTCGTCAAGAACGTCGCCGGTTACGACCTCTGCAAGCTCTTTACGCGCAGCCACGGCACGCTCGGCGTCGTCCTCGAAATCACCTTCCGCCTGCGCCCGCCGGCTCTTATC
>CAXTSK010000039.1:0-8925 GCA_964246655.1 uncultured Pyrinomonadaceae bacterium | reverse complement strand
CCCCGGCCCCGCGGCGCGAGGCGACGCTCGTCGCGCGCTCGGCGGAGTTGGGGCCGATCCTTGAAGCGGCCCGCGCGCTCGTCGGCTCGCAACTCCTCCCCGTCGCCGTCGAACTGCTCTCGCCGCCGCCGGCCGGAGAGGTCATCGGAATTGACGACGGCAACTTTGTCATGCTCGCGCGCTTCGCGGGGACGAAGGGCGCGGTCGAGTATCAACTCGCGCGCGCGGCCGAGTTGGTAAAAGACTTTGTGAAGGAAGGCCCGGTCGAATCCGTCGAAGATGATGACGACCTTTGGGCGCGACTTTCATCAACACAGTCGCGAGAAGAGAGTTCGCTCGTCTGGCGCGCGTCCGTCCTTCCATCCGCGCTGGGCGCGTTGCTGGCGAAGCTCGGCGACGACTACGGCCGCGGGCGACGTTGGCACGCGGGCGCGGGCGACGGGCGGCTGCGCGTCTTCGACGATGCTCAGGATTCCGAAAGAGCTTCAGTTCTTCTAAGAGAGATGCGTGAGGCGGCACGCGCCGCGGGCGGGTCGCTCGTCGTCGAGCGCGCGCCCGAACGGCTCAAGCGCGAAGTCGGCGCGTGGGGACTCTCAGAGTCATCTGCCTTCTTGATGAAGCGCATCAAGGAACAACTCGACCCGTCGGACACTTTCTCGCCCGGCCTTTTTGATGATTGTGATGTGAAGCAGAAGGCGTTAACTACAGAGACACAGAGACACAGCTAAGAACACAGCTTGATGCCCTTAGCTGTGTCTCTGTGGTTAACTTTGGTTCGGCTACAGGCATGTTCGCATGACAGAACACTCGACACGTTTGGCGGGCGCGCTCGCGGCGGAGGAGGGGAAACTGCTCGCGTGCGTGCACTGCGGGCTGTGCCTTGAGGCGTGCCCGACTTACGTGCAGACCGGCGACGAGAACGACGGCCCGCGCGGACGCATCTACCTGATGCGCGCGGTCGAGGAGGGGCGGCTCGCGCTCGCATCCGACACCTTCACGCGCCACATCGACCGCTGTCTGGGTTGCCGCGCGTGCGAGAGCGCGTGCCCGGCGGGCGTCGAGTACGGGCAGTTGCTCGAAGCCGCGCGCGCGGACATCGCGGGCGGCGGGCGGCGGGAAGGTTGGACTTCGCGCGCACTCGGGTTCGCGCTGCGCCACGTCTGGTCGAGCCCGGCGCGGCTGCGGATGGCATTCACGTTCGCGCGTCTGCTGCGCGACTCGCGCCTGCCGCACCTGCTGCTCTCGACGAAGCTGACGCGGCTCTTGCCTTCACGTCTCGAACTCGCGCTCGCCCTGCTCGACGGCTCTCGCCCCGCGCCGCCCGGCGAGCCTCAGACGGTGAAGGTAGACGAGTCGTCTTCGGTGAAGAGTTCGAACGCTCTGCTCTTCGAAGGTTGTGTGACGGAGGGGCTGTTCGCGCGCGTGAACCGCGCGACGGCGCGCGTGCTGGCGGCGAACGGGTGCGGCGTGAGTAGTCCGCGCGGGCAGGTCTGCTGCGGCGCCCTGCACGCGCACGCGGGCGACCTCGAAGGCGCACGCTCGCTCGCGCGGCGCAACGTCGAGGCTTTCGAGGACGAAGGGGGCGCGCCCGTCGTGACCAACGCGGGCGGCTGCGGCGCGATGCTCGTCTCTTACGCGCACCTGCTCGCGGACGACGAAGAGTACGCCGGGCGTGCGCACGAGTTCAGCAAGCGCGTGCGCGACGTGAGCCAGCAGTTGGAGGCGACGGGGATAAAGCGCGCCGAGTCGGGTGCGGGCGAAGTCACGGCCACGTACGATGCCTCGTGCCACCTGCTTCACGGCCAGAAGGCGCAGGCGGAGCCGGTGCGGATGCTGGGGCGCGTCGAAGGGCTGAGGCTGGTCCCGCTCGAAGGCGCGGACGTGTGCTGCGGCGGCGCGGGCGTCTACAACCTTCTTGAGACAGAGTTGTCGTCGCGCGTGCTCGCGGAGAAGCTGAGGCACGTGCGCGAGACGGGCGTCGAACTGCTCGCGACCGGGAACCCCGGTTGCCACATGCAGCTCGCTGCGGGCGCGCGGCTGTCGGGAATGAGGCTCCGCGTCGTCCACCCCGTCGAACTGCTCGACGAGTCGTACCGCCGCGCCGGTTTCTACACTCCTTAAAAATCCTCAAAGGCCACGCGGCCGCCGACGAGCGTGAGCCTGACCTGACCTTCGGCGTCGAGCGCGGTCAAGTCCGCGCGCTTCCCTTCCTCGATTGAGCCGCACAGGTCGTCGAGGCGCAGGAGCCGCGCCGGGTTGAGCGAGGCGACGCGCGCGAGTTCCGTCTCGGAGAGGCCGAGCGCGCGGACTTTGCGCGCGGCGTCGAGCATGGAGATGACGGAGCCGGCGATGCTCCCGCGCTCGTTGCGCGTGCGGCCGCCCTCGACGGTGATGGTCTCGCCCCAGACGCGGTACTCGCCGTCGCCGAGCCCCGCGGGCGCGACCGCGTCGCTGATGAGAGAGACGCGCCCCGGCGTCTTGCAGCGCAGGACGAGGCGGAGCATGAGCGGGTCGCTGTGGACGCCGTCGGCGATGAGGTCAACCGTCACGTCGTCTTGCAGGAGTCCCCAGCCGATTGGCCCCGGCTCGCGGTGGTGGAGCGGCGACATCGCGTTGAGGAAGTGCGTCATGTGTCGCGCGCCGGCCGCGCGCGCGCTCTCCAACGTCGCAAGGTCTGCGCGCGTGTGCCCGACGGAGATGACCCAGCCGCGGCGCGTCAACTCGCCGACCAGCCCGACTCCGCCTTCGACCTCGGGCGCGAGCGTGATCATGTGTGCTGCGCCTTCGACGCCGAGCGTGGGCAGCTCGTCCACCTCGTCGCCGCGCGCGTAGGTCTTGAAGTAGGCCGTGCGGAGCGCGCCGCACTGGCGCTCGTTGACGAAAGGGCCTTCGTAGTGAACGCCGACGGCGCGCGCCGCGGCCGGGAGCCCGTCCTGCGCGCGCATGAGTTCTGCGACCGCCGCGACGGCCCTCTGATAATCTTCGTCGGGCGCGGGGACGAATGTCGGGAGCCACGCGGTGACGCCCTCGCGCGCGAGGAAGAGCGCGACGCGGTGCAGGTCCGCGGCCGAAGCCTCCAAAGTGTCCACGCCGACCGCGCCGTGGATGTGTACGTCAATGAAGCCCGGGTAGAGCGTCAGCCCTTCGAGATCTAAGACGCGCGCGCCGGGCGAAGACTTATCCCCGCCCCCGATGCGCGCGATGCGCCCGCCTTCGACAAGCAGAGACTCGCCCTCCGACACTCCATCCGGTAAGACGAGGCGCGCGCCGACGACGAGCAGCGCGCGGCTGTTGAAGTCATTCGTTGTCATGTCCGCTCACTATTGCAGTGTGGAGTTGAGTGTAAGCGAGAGCCATTTAACACAGAGACACAGCTTGTTGCCTATTGACTTCAAGCTGTGTCTCTGTGTTGAAAGCTCACAGCATAACCACTCGGATGAAATCCGCTTTAGATGCGCGAGTGCCCGCGAAACCTCTGCGGGCGTCGCGGGCACTCGCGCGTCGGTGACTGACGCAGTCGGCTTAGAAGTAGAACTTGATGCCGAGCTGGATGTTGCGGGGGTCGCGCACCGCGGTCACCTGCCCGTATGTGGCCTGGGTGCTGTTCCCGTTGATGGTCCTGAAGTTCGTATGGTTGAAGATGTTGAAGACTTCGCCGCGGAGTTGCAGCCGATACCTCTCGCTGAAGCGGATGTTCTTGAAGAGCGAGAAGTCGAAGCGCTTCGTCGAAGGCCCGTCGATGATGCCGCGGCCGGCGTTGCCGAGGGTGTTGGCGATGCCGGCTGCGGTCGGGTTCGGCTGGATGCACGAGGTGCTGGGCGCGATGTCGAACCACGCCTCGAAGGTGTGCGGGGCGTTCGCGTTAGGGTCGCAGCGCAGGTTCGGGCGGTTGCCCGCGACGAGCGCCGGGATGTTGCCGAGCCCGGGCGCGTCGTAGTTCGTCGTGATGGTGAACGGCAGGCCCGACTGCAACGTGACGAGGCCGGTCACCTGCCAGCCGCCGAGGGTCTTGCCCGCGAAGCCGTGCTGCTCCTTCATGAAGGGCAGCTCGTAGATGTAGTTCGCCGTGAAGACGTGACGGCGGTCGAGCGTCGCGCGGCCCCGGTCGAGCCGGATGTTGTACGAGTTCTCGGGGGCCGTGCTGCGGTCGGTCTGGTTGTCCGTCAGGTTCTTGGCCCACGTGTAGGCCGCGTTCACCTGCGACGAGCCGGAGAACCTCCGCGCCAACATCGTCTGGAGGCTGTGGTAGTTCGAGTTGAACTGCGGCGTGACCACGTTAATGGAGCGGTAGCCGCGGTAGGGCCTGATCTGGTCGAGGATGGCCGAGGCCACGCCGTTCACCGTGCCGCCGAAGTAGGTGCCCGCCACCTGGCAGGGGACGGTCACGACGTTCGGGGTCTGGAGCGTGTTGGTGCCCGACGCGCAGCGCGCGTTCAAGGCCGCGCCGGGCGGGATTTCGTTCAGCTCGAAGGCGCCGATCAGGTGCGTCCCCTTCGACCCGAAGTAGCCGACGTTGACCACCGTCTTGTCGCCGAACTGCTGCTGCACCTCGGCCGACCAGTGCTGCATGTACGGGTCTTTCCAGTTCGGCTGGATGGCGCGCACGCTCAGCGCGGCGAGCGACGCGTTCGGGCCGACGGCGAAGCCCGCGGGGACGGGCTGGCTCAGCGTGGGCAAAGGCGTCCCGGCCGGGATCGTCGAAGCGCTGACCGAGAAGGTCTCCTGGTAGGGCGGGTTCTGCCCGATGTTCTGCTCGTAGGTGCCGTTGAGCACTTGGTCGTAGTAGATGCCGTAGCCCGTGCGGAGCGAGGTCTTGCCCTTCCCGAACGGATCCCAGGCGAGGCCGACGCGGGGCTGGAAGTTCATCTTCGGCGCCTTGACGACGTACTTGCCGTAGGGCGAGGCGGCCGGCACGCAGCCGTTCGGCGCCGTGATGACGTTCTGCGCGTTGACGAACATGCCGTTGCAGAAGTTGCCGGTGCCGACGACGCGGTTGCCCGCGCCGTTCACCTGCGGCGCGTTGGCGGCGTTGAAGAGCGCCGGGTCGAAGTTGCTCAGGCGGCCGTTGCGGTCGTAGGGCGAGCCGAAGTAGGAGTAGCGCACGCCGTAGTAGAGCGTCAGGTTCGGGCGGAAGCGGTACTCGTCCTGCGCGTAAGCCTCGATGGCTTTCTGCCGCAGGTCGGCCGTGTAGTCGAAGCGCGCCTGCGTGTAGGTGACGTTGTTGCCTTGCAGGAAATTGGCGAACGACTGGAAGTTGGCGCGCCGCGTGGCGTTCGAATCCTGCCCCGGCTGGACCGCCGCGAGCACGCTGGTCTGGACGGGGCTGGTCGCGATGGTGTTCAGGAACCCGCTGAAGGCGCCCTGGTTACACGGCGAAGTGGTCGAGCAAGTGACCAGCGCGTTCTCGTTCTTGCGGTAGTAGGAGAACTGCCCGCCGAACTTCATCGTGTGGCTCCCGAGCGTCCACGTCAGGTCGCCCGCGAAGTTGTGCTTGTAGGAGAAGTTGTCGTAGTTGGAGAACTCGACGAGGTTGCTGAACCCGTTGCCGAAGATGACGGGGACAACGTCGCGCGTGTTGGCGTAGGCCAGCGGCGGCGTGATGGGCGAGTTGGCGAGCGCCAGAGAGCCCGTCGTGTTACTCAGGATCGCGCCGTAGCCGTAGTTCCAGCGGCCGACGGCCACGAGGTTCGAGTTGATGACCTTGGTCAACTGGAACGTGTGCGTCTTGCCGGGCGAGTCCGTCGCGCTGGTCGAGACGCCGGGCAGGCCCGACCCCGAGGCGAAGAGCGAGTTCGGGTCGATGGTCGGGATGGTGTCCTTCTCGAAGCGGTAGTAGATCGAGGTCGCGCTCGTGAACTGGTGGTCGAGCCGGAGTATCTCCTGCCGGAAGTCGAAGACGCCGCTCGCCGGGTAGTTCAGGGCGCGCGTGAGCGCGTCGGAGGGGGCCGGCAGCCTGTTGTAGACGAAGTTGAGGTACTGCTGCGCGACGGGGTTGATCGAGACGCGCGAGGAGAGCGGCGTCCCCGCCGGCAGCACGTCGAGGCAGGTCGCCGTCGCGGCCGTCGGCGCGTTGGCCCGCAGGCAGATGTCGATGGGGAAGATGCCCTGCCTCATGTTGAAGTCGGGCACCGTGCCGCTCAGCGTCGGGTAGCGGCGGTCTTTGCGCTGCTCCTCCGAGAAGAAGAAGAACGTCCCGCGCACCCGCTTGAACATGCCGTCGGTGCCCTCGCCGAAGTGCGGGACGTAGACGGGGCCGCCGACGGTGAAACCGTAGTCGTTGTAGCGGAAGGGCGCGCGCTTGGCCTTGCCGTTCGAGTCGCGCCCGAAGGCCGGGGCCGTGCTGCGGTTCGAGATGAAGTCGTTGGCGTTGAGCTTCTCGTTGCGCAGGAACTCGTAGAGCGTCCCGTGGAAGTCCTCGCCGCCCGAACGCGTGACGACGTTGATCTGGCCGCCGCCGCTGCGCCCCGTCTCCGCGGGGAAGAGGCTCCGCTGCACGTTGAACTCCGCGATGGAGTCCACGCTCGGGTAGGCTTGAATCGTGATGTTCGAGCCGCGGTCGGTCACGTCCGCGCCGTCCACCGTGTAGGTGTTCTGCGCGCTGCGGGCGCCGTTGACCGAGATGTTCATCGTGTTGGCCTGGCCCGCCGGGTTGGTTGTGCCGACGTAGACCTGGTCGGCGAGGTCGTTCGAGACGCCGGGCGCGAGCGTGATGAGCTGCACCCAGTTCCGGTTGTTGAGCGACAGCTCGCGCGCCTGCTCGCCGCTGATGATGGTCGAGGAGCTGGCGTTCGTCAGCTCCACCGCGACGGGGTCGGCCTCGACGGTGACGACCTCCTCGACGCTGCCCACGTCGAGCGTGATGTCGAGCTGCCGCCGCTTACCCACGTTGACCTGCACCCCGCTCTCGACGTGCTTCTTGAAGCTCGCCGCCTCGACGCTCACGTCGTACAGAGTGACCGGCAGGTCGCGCACGTCGTACTGGCCTTCGTCGTTGGTCGTCACCGTGCGGACGACGGTCTTCTTCGCGGGGTCGGTCACGTTGACGGTCGCGCCCTTCACGGCCGCGCCGTTCGAGTCCGTGACGGTGCCGACGATGCCGCCCGTGATCTCCTGCGCGGTGGCGACGCCCGCCGTACACGCGCAGAGCGCGAGCACGAGGGCCGTCAGCCGAAATACGAACTCCAGGTGGTGTCTCATGGGGTGTTTCCTTTTCATCTGGGAGAAGATTCTCCAACGGCCCCGGCCAGTCGCGCGCGGCGCGCCCGGGGCGATGTCGGGTCTACTTTTGGTTTAGAAGTGCGAACAGCATGGTCGCATTGACTGTGTTGACTGCGTTGACTGCTTGACGGTTGAGGCGGCCGCTCGGCGCCCCACCTTATACTCTCTGCCTGCGTTCGTTCGCAAGGGCGACGTGCGCCGCGCTCACTGTCCCGCCTCGTGGCGCAGCGCCGCGCCCGGGCGCGCGCCCGTCATGCGCCCGTCTTCGAGCACGACGCCGCCGTTCACGAACACGTAAGCGAAGCCCGCGGCGTACTGGTGCGGACTCTCGAAGGTCGAGGGGTCTGCGACCGCGGCGTCGTCGAAGATGACGAGGTCGGCCACCATCCCCTCGCGGACGAGCCCGCGGTCGCGGAAGCCGAAGGTCTGCGCGGGCAGACTCGTCATCTTGCGGACGGCGTCTTCGAGCGTGACGAGGCCCAGTTCGCGGACGTATGTGCCGAGCACGCGCGCGTTGTTGCCGTAGCCGCGCGGGTGCGGCACGCCCTCGCCGAAGCGGCGCACGCCCGAGTCCGACGCGACCATCGTGAACGGCTCGCGCATGATGCGCCGCACGTCCTCCTCGCTCATCGAATGGTAGACCATCGCCGCGCCGCCCGCCGCGTACATCTCAAGAATCTGCTCTACCTGAGACTCGATGTCCGTTTTATTCCGCGCGAGCTTCGTGATCTCGGCGATGGACTTGCCGTTGTACTCGGGCTTCGGCCGGTAGCTCGCGACGTGCGCGTAGGAGAAGTCTTTGAAGCCGGACTTCCTGAGCGAGTCCTTCATCTCGCGCACGATGCGCGCGTGCTGCGTCGCGTCTGCGATGCGCTTGCGTCCCTCCTCGCGGCCGCCCTCCTCGACCCAGTCGGGCAGGCGCGAGTCGAGCGAAGTGCTGCTCGCCGTGTACGCGTACTGGTCTACGGTGACCGAAAGGCCGCGGCGGCGTGCGTCGCGCACGAGCCCGAGCGTCACGTCGCTCTGGCCCCAAAGCTTTTTGGTGCTGATCTTGAAGTGTGAGATTTCGACGGGGAGACCGGCCTTCTCGCCGATCTCGATGCTCTCGCGGATGGAGTCGGCGACGTGTCCGCCCTCGTCGCGCATGTGCGTCGCGTAGACGCCGCCGAAGCGCGCCGCGACTTTCGCCAGCTCGACCACCTCGTCCGTCTTGGCGTACGCGCCCGGCACGTAGAAGAGTCCGGTCGAGAGTCCGACCGCGCCGTCGCGCATCGCCTGCTCGACGAGCGCCTTCATCTTCTCAAGCTCTTCCGCAGTGGGCGCGCGGTTCACGTCGCCGAAGACCGCGTGGCGCACGGAGTTGTGACCGACGAGCGTGGCGACGTTGACGGCCGTCGGCGTCTCCTTCACGCGCCCGAGGAATTTCGCCACGTCCACAGCCGACCCGCCGCAGTTGCCCGTCACGAGCGTCGTCACGCCCATCCGCACGAAGTTCTCGGCCTCGGGCAACTCGTAGATGTTCTCGACGTGGGTGTGCACGTCGATGAAGCCGGGCGCGAGTATCTTCCCACGCGCGTCGATGGCTCGCGTCCCTTCCGACGCCGCGACGCGCCCGACGCGCGCGATGCGCCCGCCCTTGACGGCTACGTCCGCGCGGAACCAGGGATTGCCCGAGCCGTCCACGACGCGCGAGTTCGTGATGACGAG
>CAXTSK010000038.1:0-17981 GCA_964246655.1 uncultured Pyrinomonadaceae bacterium | reverse complement strand
GTATGCGAGCCGGCGACGGGCACGGCGTCTGGTTGTTGAAGGCCGCGGGAGAGGGACGCCCAGGGCCGAGCGAGTCGGTTCCGCCGACACTGCCCGGCGCCGCGCACGACGAACACACTCACGAACACTGACGGCCGAGTCAACATGGAGCGTCCTTTGCGAAACAGTCCAACGTCCAAACCACGCGCAGGCTTTCTGAAGTTGTTGTTGTTCGTGTCGATGGCGACGCTTTCGGCGTCCTGTGGTCAAAGACCGAAGGAAGTGGCGACGGGGCCGACGCCGCAGGCCGTCGCGTCTCCCGCCGCACCCATCCCTTGGGGGACGATACAGCCGCCCGCACAGGTCGGCGCCCCCACGGGTGCGACGCCACAGCCGCGTCTGCCTGTCAGAACCTTCCGCGGCAAGGGCATCGTCCGCTTAATCAACCTCGAAGAGGGATGGTTCGAGATCGACCACGAGGACATTGAAGGCTTGATGCCGGCAATGCAGATGGAGTGGCACGTCAGGGACAAGTCGATACTGAAGGCGGTGAGTGTCGGAGACAAGGTGGATTTCACGCTCGAAGACGACAACGGGAACGAGGTCGTCACCGAGTTGAAGAAGTCGCCCTAGACGAAGCGTCAGAGGATGACGCGTGGGTAGAGGTAGGCGCCGACGAGGACGAGTGCGGCCGTCGTCAACAACAGCACGGCGTAGTCCGTGGGGAGGCCGAAGGTGCTGACCCCGTTCTGAAGCATCAGCGCGCGCAGCGCGTCCACCTCGTAGCTCAGCGGGTTGACGCGCGAGACGGAGCGCAGCCACTCGGGCATCAGGCCGATGGGGTAGATGGCGTTGCTCGCGAGGAAGAGCGGCATCGTCAACAACTGGCCCATGCCCATGAAGCGCTCGCGCGTCTTCACGAGGCACGCGATGATGAGCGAGAAGGTCGCGAAGAGCGCCGCGCCGAGCACGACCGCCGCCAGCACGCCCAAAAGCGCCAGAGGGTTCCAGCTCAACTTCACCCCCAACAACAGTGCCGCCGCGTAGATGATGACGGCCTGCGAGAGCGAGCGCACGCCCGCCGACAGGGCCTTGCCGAGCACGAGCGCCGTGCGCGGCGTCGGGCTCACCAGAAACTTGTTCGTTAGCCCCAGGTCGCGCTCCCAGATGATGCCGACGCCGTAGAAGATGGAGACGAAGAGCGCGCTCTGGGCGAGGATGCCGGGCGCCATGAAGTCGAGGTAGGGCAGGTCGCCGGTCGGGATGACCCGCGCCCGCGCGAAGACGCCTCCGAACAGCACGAGCCACAGAATCGGCTGCACCGCGCGCGTGATGAGTTCGGTGAAGTCGTGCCGGAGCTTACGCACTTCCAACTCGGCAATCGTCAGCGTCTTGACGAAGAACCCGACGGTTCTCGTCAACAGCCGGTCGCCCGCGGGAACATCCGGCTCAGCCGAGACGCCGCGCCGCACGTCTTCCTCTCGAAGTCTCACTGAAGCCGCCTCCCGAGTCGAGCGTGTCGCCCGCGTAGTGTATGAAGACATCGCCGAGCGTCGCGGCGGGGTCGCCGACGGACGCCTTGAGCGCCGCGGGCGAGTCGTCGATGACAACGCGGCCGCGGTGCATGATGGCGACGCGGCCGCAGAGGCGCTCGGCCTCCTCCATATAATGTGTCGTGAGGAAGACGGTCGTCCCGAACTCCGCGCGCAGCCTTTCGATGTGTTCCCACACGGCCTTGCGCGCGACGGGGTCGAGGCCGACGGTCGGCTCGTCGAGGAACAGCAGCGGCGGGCGGTGGAGCGTTGACTGCGCTATCTCCAGACGCCGAATCATCCCGCCCGAGAACTGCCGCACGAGCTTGCCCGCGTCGCCTTCGAGCCCGACGAGTGACAGCGCGCCGCTGATGCGTTCTTCGCGTTCGGCGCGCGGGATGTCGTAGAGCTTGGCGAAGATGAGCAGGTTCTCGTAGCCGGTCAGCGCGCCGTCCACCGAGAGCATCTGCGGCACGTAGCCGATGCGGCGTCGAACGTCGCCGGGCCTGCGCGCCACGTCGAAGCCCGCGACGCGCGCGACGCCCGAGGTCGGCGGCAGAAGCGTCGTCAGCATCTTGATGACCGTCGTCTTGCCCGCGCCGTTCGGCCCGAGCAGCCCGAAGACCTCGCCGCGCCCGACCGAGATAGTTAGGGCGTCCACGGCCATCAGCTTGCCGAACGTGCGCGTCAGAGCTTGAGTCTCAAGAATCGTCATTCGGTTTAATACGGTTCGGGAAGCACGATTATTGCCGCGACAGTCGGCATACTGTATTCTGTCGCCTCGGCTCGTTGCATTGACGGACATAATACCAGCCCTTCGCGTCACCTCTCGAAACGTTCGCGTAAGTCCCTTTGAAAAGCTCGACCGCCGGAACCGAAGCGACATGCGCAAAGACCCCGGAATCTCGCGCGCGGATTCCAGCGACGCCAGCCCCGAACTGTTCGACGGGCAGGCCGCGTTCTTCGACCGCCGGACGGGGCTCCCCGACGAGTGCTGCCGCGCCGTGGCGCAGAGGATAGTCGAGTTCGCAGGGGCGCGCGGTCTCGTCGTCGAGGTCGGCTGCGGCACGGGCCAGATCGGGCAGTGGGTCGAAGCGCCGGGGCGCTACGTCGGGTTCGATTACTCCTTGAACATGCTGCGAGAGTTTCAGAGGCGGCTCGGCGCGGGGCAGAGTCCTCCGCTTATTCAAGCCGACGCCAACGCGACGTGGCCTTTCGCGGACGGCGCGGCGGCCGTCATCTTCGGCTCGCGGGCGTTGCATCTGCTCGGGCACGAGCACGTCGCCGCGGAGGTCTTTCGCCTCGCCTCGGCTGACGGCGCGGCCGTCGTCATCGGCAGGGTGGAGCGAACCCCGGGCAGCGTGAAGGAGCGCATGGCGCAGGAGATGAACGAGCGTCTGCGACAGCGCGGCCTGAAAGATAAGCGCGGCGAGCGGCGCAACCGCAGGCTCTTCGAAGCGTGCGAGCGGCTCGGCGCGGAGACCCTGGAGCCCTTCACGGTGGCGACGTGGGACGTTTCGGCGAGCCCACGGGAGTCGCTCGACTCGTGGCGCAGCTTGACGGGCCTCGGCGGACTGCCGGTCTCCGCGGAGACGCGCGCGGAGGTCTTGGACGAATTGGAAGTCTGGGCGGCCGAAACGTTCGGCGGGCTGGATGACGAGTTCGAGTTCGAGGAGACGTACGTGCTCAGCCCCTTGCGCGTGCCGCCGAAGCATAAAGCCTGAGACGCATTTCAAACCCGCAGCGAATATCGACAGATGGATAACAACCTGCTAACCGAACTCGGCAAGTCGCTCTTAACAGGTTCTCTGGACGAAGGGCGGCTGATGGCGCAGACCGGCGAGCCGCCGGCCGTGCAGATTCTCCCCGAAGCCAACGTCATCAAGATCGGCGGGCAGAGCTTCATCGACCGCGGGCGCGTGGCCGTCTTCCCGCTGATTGAAGAGATTGTGGAGAACCTCCGCCGGCACAAGATGATCATCGGCACCGGCGCGGGCACGCGCGCGCGCCACGCCTACAGCGTCGGGCTCGACCTCGGGCCCCCGACGGGCGTGCTGAGCGTGCTCGGCACGTTCGTCAGCATGCAGAACGCGCGGATGCTCAACTACCTCCTGGCGAAGCACGGCATCCCCTTCATCGAGCCCGCGCAGTTCGCGCAGTTGCCGCACTACCTCGCCGAGCGCGGCGCCGTCATCTTCTTCGGGATGCCGCCCTACATCTACTGGCACATGAACCCCTCGGTCGGCCGCATCCCCCCGCACCGGACGGACACCGGCAGCTATCTGGTGAGCGAGGTCTTCGGCGCGCGCTCCATGATCTTCGTCAAAGACGAGAAGGGCTTGTACACGGCCGACCCGAAGAAGGAGCGCGGCGCGAAGTTCATCCCGAAGATAACGGTCGCGGAGCTTGAGCAGCTCGACTTGCAGGACGTGGTCGTCGAGCGCAGCGTCCTCGACCTGATGAAGAACGCGACGCACCGCCGCTCCATCCAAATCATCAACGGCCTTGAGCGCGGCAATTTAACTAAAGCTCTCGACGGCGAGCACGTCGGCACCATCATCACCTCCGACTGAAAGGAGAACGCGCGACCTTGAGCGACTCACCGAAAGAGGCGGACGGCCGTCATCACGTCGAATCGATACTGATGCGCGAGAGCCTGGTGGACAGGGAGGTGCAGAGGTCTACCGAGACGCCCGTCTACCGAATGCTCCCCGAGGCGCATGTGATAAAGGTCGGCGGGCGTTCCGTGTTAGACGCCGGGCGCGCCGTCGTCTTCCCCGTGGTCGAGGCTTTGGCCGAATGTCTCAAGACGAAGAAGCTCATCATCGGCACGGGCGGCGGCGTGAGGAGTCGTCACGTCTTCTCCATCGGGATTGATTTGGGCCTGCCGACCGGCGTGCTGGCGCAGTTGGCCGTGGCCGACTCGCTCGGCAACGCGCACATTCTGGGGACGCTGCTCGCGCCCTACGGCGGCGTCGCCATCCCGCCCGAAATCTTCGGCCACCTCCTGCCGCTCTTCATCGCGAGCGCGCCCGGCGTCGTCTTCAACGGCGACCCGCCCTACTCGCTCTGGGAGCATCTGCCCGAGAGCGGGCGCATCCCGCCGCACCGCTCGGACGCCGGCTCGTTCCTGCTCGCCGAGTGCTTCGGCTGCAAGACCTTCACGCTGGTCAAGGACGTGGACGGGCTCTACGACCGCGACCCGCGCGAGCACGCGGGCGCGGAGTTGATCCGCGAAATCGACACCGGCGAGTTGAGGCGGCGCGGCTTCGAGTCGCTGCCGTTCGAACGCGTCCTGATAGACCTTTTAGATAACGCGCGGCTGCTGCGGACGATCCAGATCGTCAACGGCCGTTACCCCGAACGCATCAAAGCCGCGCTGGAGGGCGAGCATGTCGGCACCATCATCCACGCCGGACACAGGGCGAGCGCTTAGCACGAACTTATTCTTTCTGTTTGTCTGCGTCGCAGTCTTACTCGCGGGCTGCCGAAGCGGAACGAGCAACAGCACACAGCAGCCGCAGACGCTCACCGTCTCGGCCGCCTCCGACCTGACTCCCGCTTTTCAGGAGATGGGCAGGCTGTTCGAGCAGAAGGACGGGACTAAAGTCACCTTCAACTTCGGCTCGACCGGCCAACTGACGCAGCAGATCGAGCAGGGCGCGCCCGTTGACCTCTTCGCCGCCGCCAACGTCTCCTTCATCGAAGAGTTGGAGAAGAAGGGCCTCGTCATCCCAGACACCAAGGTGCTCTACGCGCAGGGGCGCATCACGCTCTGGACGCGCGACGACAATCCGCACAAACTTGAGCGCGTCGAAGACCTCGCGAAGCCCGAATTTAAAAAGGTCGCCATCGCCAACCCCGAGCACGCCCCCTACGGCTTGGCCGCGCGCGAGGCTTTGCAAACGGCCGGCGTGTGGGACGCGGTCTCGCCGAAGCTCGTCTACGGCGAGAACATCAGCCAGACGTTGCAGTACGCAGAGAGCGGCAACGTGGACGCGGCCGTCGTCGCGCTCTCTTTGAGCACGCAGAGCAAAGGTCGCTGGGTGCTGATACCGGCCGAGATGCACAAGCCTCTCAACCAAGCGCTGGCCGTTATCAAAGGGGCGAAGCACGAGCAGGAGGCGCGGCGCTTCGCAGCCTTCGTCAACTCCGCCGAGGGGCGCGCGGTGATGCGTAAGTACGGCTTCGTCCTGCCGGGCGAGGAGCCGTCGAAATAATGAACTGGTCGGCGCTACAGCTCTCTTTGCAGGTGACGGCCGTCGCGACCGCGGCGCTCTTCTTCGTCGGCCTCGCGCTCGGCGTGCTGCTCGGGCGCTACAAGTTCCGCGGCCAGATCATCTTCGAGACGATCATCTTCCTGCCGCTGGTGCTTCCGCCGAGCGTGCTCGGGTATTTCCTGCTGCTCGCGCTCGGGCGCGGCAGCCCTCTGGTCGAGTGGTTCCACGTTCAGATAGTCTTCACGTGGCCGGCGGCGGCCATCGCTTCGGCGATAGTCGGGCTGCCCTTGATGGTGCAGGCGTCGCGGGCGGCCGTGGCCGGCGTTGACCCGGTCTTAGAGAACGCGGCGCGGACGCTCGGCTCGTCGGAGTGGGAGATTTTGTGGCGTGTGACGCTGCCGCTGGCGCGGCGCGGCGTGGTCGCGGGGCTCATCCTTGGTTCGGCGCGCGCGCTCGGCGAGTTCGGCGCGACGCTGATGGTGGCGGGCAACATCCCGGGCCGGACGCAGACGCTGCCGCTCGCCGTCTACGACGCGGTGCAGTCGCGCCGGTACGACGAGGCGAACGTGATGCTTCTGATGATGACGAGTCTCGCCTTCGCCGGCCTGTGGTGCGTGCGGCGTCTGGAGCAGCCCGCGTACCGGCGGGGCGACGCGGCGCGTTAGGGCGAGAGTGTGATGGAAGCGGCCGGCCTCAAGATAGATTTTGAGAAGCGTCTGGCGACCTTCAACCTGCGCGTGCGTTTGGAGGTGGGCGCGGAGATACTCGTGCTCTTCGGCCCTTCGGGCGCGGGCAAGACGCAGACGCTCAACGCCGTCGCGGGACTGACGACGCCCGACTCGGGCGAGATCATTCTCGGCGACGCGCCCTTCTTCCGTTCGGGGCAGAACGGGCACGCCTTCAACCTCCCTCCGCGCAAGCGACGCGTCGGCTACGTCTTCCAGCAGTACGCGCTCTTCCCGCATTTGACGGCGCTTGAGAACGTCGCCTATGCGCTGTGGCGTCAGCCCGGCGCGCGCGCGCGCGCGGAAGGTTTACTGGAACGGATGCACCTCGCGCAGTTGTCGAGCCGCTACCCGCACGAGCTGTCGGGCGGGCAGCAGCAGCGCGTGGCGATAGCGCGCGCGCTGGCGATGAAGCCGCGCGTGCTGCTCATGGACGAGCCCTTCTCCGCGCTCGACAGCCCGACGCGCCAGCGGCTCCATCAGGACTTGATGACGCTGCAACAGGAAGAGCGCTTGATCGTCGTCTACGTCACGCACAACCTCGCCGACGCCTTCGCCGTCGGCCACCGCCTCGCCATCATGCGCGACGGAAGAATCGAGCAGGTCGGCGTCCCCGAAGACGTGCGCCGCAACCCCGCCAACCCGCTCGTCCTCGCCGCCCTCGGCCTCCCCGCTCCAACGTCGGGCGGCTCAAGGCCCGGTGAGGGCGGGCCTGCCTTACCCGAATAGAGTGCTTGCCCCGTGCTTCCGAAGCCGGCGGGCCGCGCGGCCTCGTCGAGATTATTTGCACGGGAAAAAATAGAATGAAGTATTATCTAACGGCGTCCACTGGGTTCTCGGTTCGGTCTTCACAACAGGAAAAGTGAATGCTTTCACCGGGGACTATTCTGCAATCTCGCTACCGGATCGTCCGGCAATTCGGGCAGGGCGGTATGGGCGCTGTCTATGAGGCGGTGGACGGGCGGCTCAACTCACTCGTCGCCATCAAAGAGACGTTCGCCGTGAACGAAGACGGGGAGCGCGCCTTCCGGCAGGAGGCACAACTGCTGGCCAACCTAAGCCACCACGCGCTCCCCAAAGTTACTGACTACTTGGTGGAGGGCGGCGGCCAGTTTCTGGTGATGGAGTTTATTTCGGGGGAGGACTTCAAGCAGATTTTGGAGCGCCGCGACGCCCCGTTCACGTTCAACGAGTTAAGACCGTTGATAGATAAAGTCTCGGAGGCGCTCGAATACCTGCATTCTTGCAGCCCGCCTGTCGTCCACCGCGACATCAAGCCGTCGAACATTAAACTGACCGAGGACGGCAAGATTTACTTGCTCGATTTCGGCCTGGCGAAAGGTCTCATCGGCCAGATGTCAACGCTACAGGCGAGCAGCGTCCACGGGTACACTTTAAATTACGCCCCGCCCGAACAGATACAGAACAAGGGCACTGATGTACGAAGCGATGTCTATGCCTTGGGCGCGACGCTCTATCATTTAATGACGCGCACCCCGCCGCCCGACGCCATCACCCGGCTATCTGAAATCAGCCTCGGAAGGCCCGACGTGCTTGTGCCGGCCGATCAAATATCTGCCGGCGTCCCCCCTGGACTGAGCGGCGCCCTCACGCGTGCGATGGCACTCGAGCCCAACATGCGCCCATCGAGCGTCGCCGAGCTCCTGTCCCTGTTTTTGAATGACCGGCCGGAGACGACGCAACAAAGGAGCGAGGCGAAAGTTCCTGCTCAATTATGCTCGAAGAATAGCGGGGTCTCCTACGCCCTCGCCTTCTCTCACAACGGTAAAATGCTCGCGAGCGGCATGTACCATGGTCTCATAGAGGTGTGGGACGTAACGACCGGGAATTTGTTGCAGACCCTGACAGGCCACCGCGACATGGTTCTCGCTCTGGCCTTTTCCCCGAGCGACAATAAGCTTGCCAGCGGGGCCGCCGACGGCTCCTTGATCGTGTGGAACGTTAAGACGGGGGCGAGAATCTGGCAACACGGGGTTCGTAACAGGTTCAGCATCCTGCGCGAAGTTTTCGGATTCCGCAAGTCCATCTACTCAATTAAGTTCTCAGACAACGGCAAACTACTGGCGAGCGGCTACGGCGGCGGATTTATAGAAATCTGGGACGTTCAAACCGGGCAACTGCTGAAATCCATTGGACTGCCACGTTATACCGTCGGGAACATAACGGCGCTGGACTTCGAGCATAAGAGGATGGTGGCCGGGAGTAGCGAGGGCTATATATGTATGGCAGATGTAGAGACCGGAAAGCCACTGTGGTACCTGAAAGGGCACGACAAGTGCGTAAAATACATCTGTCATAGCGACGACGGGATTCTGAGCGGGGGGATGGACTCGATAAAGAAGTGGAAGCCGAAGTATAACACTGAAGCCGAGTTGGTGCAGACTTGGGGCGAAAGCAGAGAGGACGTTAACTGCATAGACTTTTCGGCCCAGCGGGAATTCATGGCGACGGGCTCTGATGACGGGGTAGTGCATTTCTTCAACATGAAGTACGGCTATGAGTTTTATAGCAAAGCGGGCGAGTACGAAGAAAGCATTGCGTGTGTGGCCTTGTCTCCGAACAGCAAAGTAATAGCCAGCGGCAGTCTGGAGAAACCTTATATAAGGCTCACCGAAACGGAACACCTCGCGTGTAGAAAAATCAAGCCCGGTCATTTATTGAGCGATGCCGGATTACAATAACAACCCCTCCGTCCGCCATTCTCGCGGACGGAGGGGGTATTACTTATCCTGCCCTCAGAAATTCATCTTCAGGCCGAACTGGATGACGCGCGGGTCGCCCGCCGAGGTGATGGTGCCGAAGGCGGGGTTGCCGAGGACGCCGTTCGGGTTGTTGAGCGGCGGCGTGTTCGTCAGGTTGAAGATTTCCGCGCGGAACTCGACGTTGCGAACTTCGTCGATGTACGTGCGCTTGATAAAGGCGACGTTGGCCGTGCGGTAGCCGGGGCCGCGCACGGGGTTGCGCGAGGTGTTGCCGATGGTGAATTGCGGCGCGACGGCGAACGCCGAGGTGTCGAACCAGCGCGCGGTCGTCTGCTGCCCCGAAGACAGACGCGGGTCGCGGACGAGGTTCGGTCGCTGCGTGCCGAATCCCGCGAACGCGTTGAAGTTCGTCACCTGCGTGACGGGGAAGGGCATCCCCGATTGCAGTTGAATCAAACCCGTCACGCTCCACCCGCCGAGCAGCCTGTCCGCGAAACCACGCGCGTCGAAGAAGCGACCCTTACCGACAGGCAATTCATACGTGAAGCTCGTGACGAAGACGTTGGGGATGTCGCCCGTGGACACGTCGCGTTCGAGCGCGCGGTCGAAGCTGTCGGCGACGGGGAAGTTCGCGACGGGGCCGGTCTGAATCGAGGCGTCGAAGACCGAGCCCGCGTCGTCTATCAAACGACTCCGCGTGTAGGAGACGAGGTAGGCGAGGCCGCGCGCGAGCCTCTGTTCGAGCTTCGCTTGCAGGCTGTTGTAGTTCGTGTTCCCGACGTTGTTGCGGTAGAGCGAGACGGTCGTAAACCTCGGATAAGGGCGGAGAAGTTGCGCGCGCGTGATGGTCGGGTCGCCGAGACTTGAAGACCTCGGGATTTGACCGAAGAAGGGGTTGGGCACCTGTTGCAGCAGCGCGCTCCCGAGTCTCAACTGCTCGGCCGTGAGCTGGTTGACGTTCGTGTCGGGGATGCCGACGTGCGTGATCTTCGAGCCGGCGTAGGCCACCTCGACGACGAGGTCGCGCGTCAACTCGCGTTGCAGCGCGACGTTCCACTGCTGCACGTAGCCGGAGCCCAAATCTCTATCGACGGCGAAGACGCCCTGCCCGAGCCCTGCATCTGCGTCGAGCGTCGTGGGCTGCACGTTCGGCCCCGCGGAGAGCACGAAGGCCGGGTTGACGCCGTCGAGCGAACGCTGCGTGGCGGTCTGGATGAAGGGGAACTGCGGGACGGTGAAGGGCGTCGTGATGCCCGCCTGCTCCTGCCAGACGACGGCGTAGCCCGCGCGCGCGACCGTGCGGTCGTTCAGGCGGAAGGCGAGCCCGAGGCGCGGCGCGAAGTCGAGCTTGTGCAGCGCGCGCGCCGTGTCGGGGTAGCCGTTCACGCCGAGGTAGTCGAGCCGCTGGGTTTGCAGGTTGAAGATGGCGCCCTGTTGGTTCGCCTCGGTCGAAGGAAAGTTGAGCGTGTAGCGCAGGCCGAGGTTGAGCGTCAGGCGCCGCCCCACCCGCCAGTCGTCCTGCACGAAGAATTCAAGGATGCGCGCCCGCGGACGAATCACGTCCTGCTGTAAGTCGATTGAGAACGTCTGCACCTGGCCGAGGAGGAAGCTCGCGAAGGCATTGCCGCCGGAGTTGGCCGCGGCGCCGGGCGTCTGCGCGCTGTTGGTCGATTGGGCGGTGAAGTTGAAGACGCCGGTGGGCTGCGGCGGCTGCAACACGCTCAGGCGTTCGAGGCGGAAGTCTCCGCCGAGCTTGAGCGAGTGGCGCCCGCGCTGCGCGTTGAGCGAGTCGAACACTTGGGTCACGTCGGTGCCGAACTGCGTGTTGGCGTTGGCGCTCGGGCCGAGCTGCTGGAAGCCCGCGACGGTGAAGGTCGGAAGCGTCTCGCGGAAGGCGGCCGTCGAGGGGATGCCGCGCACGCTGACGGCCTGGGCCGACGAGTCGGACGCCTGCGCGCTCCGATCAATCGCGCGGCGCGTGTGGCCGAAGCGCAGCTCGTTGACCATGCGCGGCGAGATGACGCGGACGTAGTTGCCGACGAATTGATGAGCGCGCGTCTCTTCGAGCCCGAGCGTGCCCGCGCTGATGAGGCCGCTGCCGTCCGGCAGGGGCGTCACCGGGTCGAACGTCTGCGTGAAGAAGGAGTAGCGCCCGAAGAGCTGCCCGCGCTCTCCGAAATGTCGGTCAAGTCGCACGTCGAACTGGTCTTGATTCAACCTCTCGTTGGCGACGCGGCGGTAGTTGTTCGCCGTCCCCGGCAGGTTCGGCAGAGGGTAGCGTTCGAGGAGTTGCAGGGCGACGGGGTCAATGCGCGCGGCCGGGATGCGGTTGCCCGCGAACGTGTCGCGCCGGAAGCCGCCGCCCGCGAGCGCCGTGGTCGTCGAAGGGTCGTAGATGGTCTGCGTGAAGACGCCCTGTCGTTGCGCAGGCGTAGGGACGGTGGAGAAGACCGTGCGCCCGATGAGCTGGCGCGTGCCTTGAAAGTCGCCGAAGAAGAAGGTGCGGTCGTGTTCGATTGGCCCGCCGACGACGAAGCCGTACTGGTTGCGCCGGAAGACGGGCTTGCGCGGGTTATCGACGGTCTGCGGCGCGAAGAGGTTGCGCGCGTTGAGCGCCTCGTTGCGGAGGAAGTAGAAGAGGCTCCCGCGGAACTCGTTCGTGCCTGACTTCGTCGAGAGGTTGACGACGCCGCCGTTGAAGCGGCCGAACTCGGCCGAAGGCGAGTTGATCTCGACCTTAAACTCCTCGACCGCATCGACGATGGGGAAGAAGGCGACCTGCCCCGGCTCCGGCTGCAAGGCCGAGATGCCGTCGTACAGATACTCGTTGACGCGCGGCCGCGCGCCGCCGATGCGCGGCAGAGAGGGCACGCCGCTGGTCGCGGGGGGCGGCTGCGCCACGCCGTGCCCGAGCGTGACGAGGGAGAAGAAGTTGCGCCCGTCGAGCGGAAGCTCCGTGATGCGGCGGTTCGTGATGACCTGGCCGAGGCTGCCCGCCTCCGTCCGCAGCAGCGACGCGTCCGCGCTCACCGTCACAGACTCCTCAACGTCGCCGACCGTCAGTTGAACGTCGGCGCGCACGCGCTCGCCGATGTTGAGCTTCAAGCCTTCGCGGCGCAGGCGTCGGAACCCACGCGCCTCGACCGAGAGGACGTAGACGCCGGGCTTCAGGTTGGTCGCCGTGTAGAAGCCGTCCTCCGCGGTCAAGACGACCGTCGGGGCGTTGGTGCCGACTTCGTTGAGCGTCACCGACGCGCCTCCGACGCTCGCGCCGCTCTCGTCCGTGACGGCGCCGGTCACTTCCGACTGGCCGGCCTGGGCCAGGGCGCTTCGCGAAAGCAGAGGGAAGGCGGCGCACAGGAGCAGAAGGGAGAGGAGGGCAGGGGCAGGCCGAAACAGCCGAATCTTCATGGGCGCTCCT
Source organism: uncultured Pyrinomonadaceae bacterium (assembly GCA_964246655.1). GTDB lineage: Bacteria > Acidobacteriota > Blastocatellia > Pyrinomonadales > Pyrinomonadaceae > QHXN01. The sequence continues at coordinate 5,381 of CAXTSK010000038.1, read as the reverse complement.
TATCCGAGCGGGAAAGGCTTTGGCTCGGAGCTGATTCAGTTGAGGGTGTCAGGGCGTCTGCTTTACCCGCGAATCACCATGACTTCGGTCGCTTTGATGAGGGCATAGACCACGACGCCCCGTTTGAGTCCCAGACTGTCGGCCGCGTCACTCGTGATGATGGAAGTGATGGTCTGCCCGCACACGTCCACCGAGACCTGTACGAGCAATCCCTCGCGGCGAACTTCCGTGACGCGACCGCGGAGCTTGTTGCGCCCCGAGATCGCGTTCAGGCTCACGGCCTTCGGCTTCGGCGTTTGCCGTTCCGTCTGCTTCGGCGCGCCGCCCGTCAGTCGCTCGACCTCTTCGCGCGGGATGCGGTGATGTCCGCCTGCCGTCTTGACCGAGCGAATCTTGCCCTTGTAAATCCACTGCTTGAGCGTCGGGTAGCTCACGCCGACCAGCCGGGCCGCCTCCGCGAGCCTGAGAAGTTCTGCCATCGTTTCTATACGCTTCCCTTCGGGGTAGTCAACACTTTCTGCACGGAAGTATATGGTTCGATACGAATTTTGTCAGCAGGAGTTAAGCACAGAGATACAGAGGCACAGCTTGGAGTTTTAGCACTCAACAAGCTGTGCCTCTGTGTCTCTGTGCTTATTTTTACTTCGTCATGAACGTCCACTTCACATCGGAGTAGCGCCAACGCTTGCCGCGCGCGTCGGGCGTGACTTCGCCGTGCCAGCCGCCGCGCGTGTCCCTGTTGACGCGAAGAGTCGTCCAGGAGTATTCGCCGCGCTCGTTGTCGAAGGTCACGCCGTCGTCGTCGTAGAGCGCGAGTCGGCCGGGGCGCTCGCCGTAGTGGCGCACTTCAAGCGGCAAGACCTCGTCCGGCCCGGGCGCCCACTGCCGTTCGGCTATCAAAGGGATGAGGCTCCCGTCTTTGACGAAGAGAGGGATTCGAGAGAGCGGGGGCGTGACTTCGACGGTCTGTCCGTCGCCTGCGAGTTCGCCGGTGTAGAAGTCGTACCAGCGCCCCGCGGGCAGGACGACCTTGCGCGTCTTCACGCCCGGCGGGATCGGCGCCACGAGCAAAGCATCGCCGAGCATGTACTGATCCTTCACCTCGTTCACGCGGCCGATGGCGTAAGGGTTCGCCGTCGCGTCCAGACGCCCGGACTCGTCACGCGCCTGCGGCGCGGTAAAACCCTCGACGAGCTGCATCGGCCGCACGACCGGCGTGCCCTCGTAGTGGTACTGCGCGAAGGTCGTGTAGAAGTAAGGGAGCAGGCGCGTGCGCAGGAGGATGGCGGCGCGTATGTCATCTTTAACTTCGGCGTGCGTCCAGAGCTTGTCGTCGGTGGCCCAGCCGTTGAAGAGCGCGAGCGGCGAGAAGACGACGGCCTGCGTGCGCCGCAGCATCTCCTCGCCACGGCCTCCGCGCACCTCCGGCGACCAGAGCACGCCCGCGAAGCCGCTGTTGCCGACCGCCGTGATGTACTCGTCGAAGGCGTAGTTGTCGTTGTAGATGACGAAGGGCAGCGAAGAGGCACCCGCGTTCGTGCCGCGCACCTGACCGAACGTACGCAGGTTGCGGCGGCGGAAGAGGTCGTAGACGAGACGCTGCACGAGCAGCCCGTAGGTCTGTCGCAACTGCTCGCCGTCATGGCCCGAGGGGAACGCGGCCGCGTCGGGCCAGAGGTAACGGTCGTAACCGTCAACTTCATCAATCTTGAAACCGCCGACCGCGCGCGGGTTCAAGTTGACGACCTCGCGTTCGAGATGATCTGAAAAAATCTTGCGCGGCGCGGGCATCGTGTAGTCCGGCACGATGCCGTTCCAGACGAGGTGCGTACCCGCGTAGGGCAGAAGCTTTTTGTAGAGCGGCGCGGTCGGCGAGACGTAAGAGTTGAACCAGAGGTTGACGCGGACGTGACGGCGCTCGACCTCGGAAAGAAACTTGGCCGGGTCGGGGAAGCGCGCAGCGTCCCACTCGAACGAGCAAGGGTACGCCTGGTCGTGCCAGCCGGGTTCGAGCCCGAGCATGTCGAGCGGGATGCCGTTGCGCCGGAACTCGTCAATCTCTTTCAGCGCCTGCTCCGCGCTGTAGCGCGTCGGCGTGCGCGCGAGGAAACCGAGTCCCCATTTCGGCGGGAGCGCGCCGCCGCCGCTGTAGAGGTTGTAGCGGCGCACGGCGTCCAACGTCGTCGGCCCGGCGAAGACGAAGATCTCCATGCCTTCGGCGTTCGCCAGCGCCTCGACCGAGTCCGAGCGCGGCAGAGCGGCCCAGCCTTTGCCCGTCGTGCGGTCAATCACCGGCGGCTTCTCCTTCGCCGCGAGCCGCACGCCGAGCCCGACGCTCACGTCCAGATAGCGCGCCGAGTTGAAGAGCACCGCGTACCCGCGCGTCGAGACGTAGAGCGGCACGGGCGCGTGCGTCCGCCCCGTCACGCCGCCCCAATGGTCCACGTGCAGTTGGAACGTCGTGCCCGTCCGCCGCATCGTCTTGAAGTCCACGCCGAGCCCGTAGACCTCCTCGTCGAGCGCGAGCGGCAGACGCACCGCCGTCTTCCAACCCCAACGCCGCGCCTCAATCTCCCTCCGGTCTAAAGGGAACGGCGCGTCGGGCATCTTCCCCAACGCCTCAAGCGCGGGCCTGGCGCCGGCCGCGCCGAGCAGCGTCAAGCCCTCCGCCCTTCCCACCTGCGCGCGCCACACGCCGGGCGCCACGCGCTCCCAACGCAGCGCACGTGTTTGTGCGGAGGCGTTAAGAGTTAACGCCGCGAGCAGCGCACAGATGAAGGCGATGGTGATCGACCGTTTCAAGATATTTGAAATTTCAAATTTGAACTCATTAGAGCTTCTTCAGCGGCGCGCGTTCGAGCAGGGTGTCGGGAAGCGGGCGGCTCTGCTGGAGGCTGAAGTCCTCGACGTTCTTAAGGACGAAGGTGGAGGCGCCGGGCGCGAGCCGCGCCTTGACGTGGCGGAAGTCCGCGCCGCGCACGTCGTTGAGGACGAAGGCGGGGCGCAGGTCGTCCGCGAGGAAGCCGACCTGCACGTCGCTCATCTCCAAATCCCGAACGTGGCGGACGAAGAAGCCGTAGGCGGGCATCTCGCCGAACATGGTGGGCTCGGGGTACTCGTTCTCCTTCTCAGGCGGGTCGAGCGCGGCCTGCGCTGACGTGCCACCGCCGCGGTAGTAGATGCGTATGTTGTCGAGCCGCACGTCCTCGATGTCGTGGCCGGGGATGCCGCTGATGATGGAGGCGTACTTCGGGTCGGCGTTGTAGACGACGAAGTCGCTGATGTTGATGCGGCGCAGCTCGCCGACCTTCGTCGTCTCCTTCGGCCCGCGCAAACGCGCGCCGAGGCGGAGGAAGATGGGCGAGTTGCTCACGTCGCGCATCGTGACGTTCGTGATCGAAACGTCTTCGAGCAGTCCGCCGTCAACAGTCTCCAAGGCGAGCCCGCGCGAGTAGTCGAAGACGCAGTTCGAAATGGTGATGTTCTTGAATCCGCCGTTCGACTCCGTCCCGAACTTGATGCGCCCCGTCGGGCTGAACTCGCCGCCGCCCTCGCGCCGGTACGCGCGTTTGTACGTGCCGTCGAGCAGAGTCCCCTCGTCGTAGCCGGAGACCTGGCAGTTCGTGATGGTGACGTTCTCGGTCGCGCGTGCGAAGCCGAGCGCGAAGGAACTCTTCGGGCAGATGCCGTCGTCGAAGGGCGAGTTGACGGTGCAGTTCGAGACGCGCACCTGGCGGCAGGCGTCGATGTCGATGCCGTCGCGGTTGGTGTCGATCTTGAGGTTGTCGATGGTCAGGTTGTCCACGCCCGTCGCGAGGATGGCGAAGTGTCCGCCGTGCAGGATCGTGAAGTCGCGCAGGATGACGTTGCGCGAGAGCTTGAGCGAGATGGCCTTGTTGCCCCAGCCCGGCTCGACCGCGTCGCGCGGGTTCGGGTAGCCGAAGGGCGTCTTCGACTCCTTGTCGCGCGCGGCGTTGAGCGCGTCGTTCTGTTCCTTCGTCCGCGACTGGCCGCCGCTGCGCACGAGCCCCTTGCCCCAGATGAGGCCGGGGCCGTCGATGGAGACGTTCTCGACGCCCTCGCCCCAGATGAGGCTGTTGTGCCAGTGCGTGTGGCCGAAGTCCTGAAACTGTTCGTAGGGGTTCGGCTCGGGCGGATCGTACTTGCCGTCGCCGTCGCGCGGGTCGGCGGCGAGGATGACCGAGCCCGGGTCGAGGTGGAGCGAGACGTTGCTCTTGAGATGAATCGAGAACGAGCGGTACGTGCCCGCGGGGAAGCGGACGGTGCCGCCGCCCGCCGCGTGAGCCGCGTCGATGGCACGGTTTACGGCCGGCGAGTCGAGCGCCTTCCCGTCGCCCTTCGCGCCGAACGTGCGGACGTTATAGACGCCCGCGGCGTCCGCCTGAGGTGCCGAAACGGCAGGCGTGATTCGACTCGCCGCGGGCGGCGGCGTGTAGAGAAGACAAGCAAGAAGGAGGAAGGGAACAGCCTTCAGAAAGTTTTTCATCTTCATCACCACACACAAGCGCGTTAGGATTTAACACAGAGACACAGAGGCACAGAGGTTTGGAAGAATTTGAAATTTCAAATTTGAGATTTGAAATTGTTCTTGATCTCCGTGCCTCCGTGTCTTTGTGGCAATGTTGAAGCGAACCTAAAGACCTGTGGCGCAAAAACGTTGATGCATGTAAGATGCGATTCGGAAGCGGCGACACCACGTAGAACCTAATGCCCGTAACCCTTGCCGACATCGCGCGCGAGCTTGGCGTCTCGAAGATGACCGTCTCGCGCGCCATCAACAACCACCCGCTGATCAACGTCGAGACGCGCGCGCGGGTGCTCGAAGTCGCGCGGCGCCTCAACTACCGGCCGAACCAGCACGCGCGCGCGCTCGCCACGAACCGCTCGCACCTCATCGGCGTGGTCGTGCCCGACCTGATGCACTCCTACTTCGCGGAAATCTACCGCGGCGTCGAGGCGGTCGCGCGCCCCTTGGGCTACCGCAACCTCATCTGCAACACGGACGAGGACGCGGCCAAAGAGGTGGACGAGACCGAGGCGCTGCTGCCGCGCACCGACGGCCTCATCGTCGCCTCGTCGCTGCCGCCCGGCAAGGTCAGCTTTTACAAACGCATCATCAAAGAGGGGGCTAAAGTCGTCTTCATCGACCGGCGGCTGAAAGGTCTCAACTGCCCCGTCGTCACGACCGACGACGTGCAGGTCGGGATGCTCGCGACCGAGCACCTCATCAGCCTGGGCCACCGGCGCATCGGGCACCTGCGCGGCACGACGGCCTCGACCTCCGCGGGGCGCTTCGAAGGCTACCGGCGCGCGCTTGAGAAGCACGGCCTCCCGCTCGACGACGCGCTCGTGCGCGACTG
>CAXTSK010000037.1:0-18152 GCA_964246655.1 uncultured Pyrinomonadaceae bacterium | reverse complement strand
CCCCAAAGATAAAGCGCGGGGCTCGACCACGCGCGCGCGTAGAGCCCGAAGGCAAGACGTTCAAACTGTCTTCTCTTCACCGGCCCGTGCTGTGCGGCCGTGCCCGCGGCCGTCCCTTCGGTTATCTCCGCGCGCAGGTGGAGGAGCAGCTCGGGGATGTCTATCTTGACGGGGCAGACCTCGCGGCACGCGCCGCAGAGGCTCGAAGCGTAGGGGAGTTGCGCGGACTGTTTGAGCCCCGAGAGCTGCGGCGTAATCACCGCGCCGATGGGGCCGGGGTAGACCGAGCCGTACGCGTGGCCGCCGACCTGCTGGTAGACGGGGCATGCATTCAGGCACGCGCCGCAGCGGATGCACGCCAGCGACTGCCGCGTCACAGGGTGCGCGAGCATCCGCGAACGCCCGTTGTCCATCAGGACGAGGTGCAATTCCTCCGGCCCCTCGTCTTCGGGCTGCCGCTTCGTCCCCGTTATCAAAGACTGGTAGGCCGTCAAACGTTGCCCCGTGCCCGAGCGGGGAAGGAGTTTTAAGAACACGTCCAAGTCCGTGAACTTCGGGATGACCTTCTCGATGCCCATCACGGCGATGTGCGTGCGCGGCAGGCTCGTCGTCAGGCGCGCGTTGCCCTCGTTCTCCAAAATCAGAATCGTGCCCGTCTCGGCCACGCCGAAGTTGACGCCGCTGATTCCGACCTCTGCCTCCGCAAAGCTCCGCCGCAGGATGCGCCGCGCCGCGCCCGTGAGCACGGCCACGTCATCCGTCGGCTCGATGCCGACCTTCTCCGTGAACAGCTCCGCGATCTGACGCTTCGACTTGTGAATCGCAGGCACGACGATGTGTGACGGCGTCTCGTGCGCGAGCTGGATGATCCACTCGCCGAGGTCGGTCTCGACCGGCGCGAGCCCTTCGGCTTCGAGCGCGGCGTTGAGGTGTATCTCCTCGGTCGCCATGCTCTTCGACTTCACCACGCGCGAAGCGCCGCGCGCGCGGATCAACTCAAGTACGATGCGGCAAGCCTCCACCCCATCCCTCGCCCAGTGAATCTGCGCGCCCGCCTTCTCCGCGTTGCCGACGAACTCTTCAAGATACTTGTCGAGATGCGCGAGCGTCTCGTCCTTCGCCGCGCGCGCGCGTTCGCGCAAACCCTCCCAGTCATCGACCGTCGCGATGGCTTCTTTACGACGCCCGCCGAACGTCGTCGCGAGGTTGCGCAAGGCCCCGCGCAACTGCACGTCCGCCAGCGCCTCGCGCGCATTCCGGTCGAAGGTTTCTGAAGTCTGTTGGTGCATCACTCTCTCGAAGCGAGCAGCTCGGCCAGGTGCATCGTCTTCACCGAAGAATTGTTGCGCGTCAGCCTGCCGCCGATCTGCATCAGGCAGCTCGCGTCGCCGGAGACGACGGCGCGGACGCCGGCCTTCTCGATGGCATCGATCTTGTGGTCGAGGATGGCGACGGAAATCTCCGGGTACTTGACCGAGAACGTCCCGCCGAAGCCGCAGCACGCGTCGGCGTTCGGCAGCTCGACGAACTCCGCGCCGCGCACGCCTCGAAGCAACTTGCGCGGCTCTTCACGAAGCCCTAAGTCGCGCAGGCCGTGGCAGGCGTCGTGCCAGGTGACGCGGCCGTTGAAGCTGGCGCCCACATCCTCGACCTTGAGCACGTTGACGAGAAATCCGCCGAACTCGTGCGTGCGCGCGGCGAGCGCTTCGGCACGGCGGCGCCACGCCTCGTCGTCCGCGAACAGCTCGTGGAAGTGGTGCGCCATCGCCGTGCAAGACCCCGAAGGGCTGACGACGTAGTCGGCCCCGCCCTCTTCGAATATCTCTATGAAGCGCCGCGCGAGGCGGCGCGCCTCGTTCCGGTAACCCGTGTTGAAGGCCGGCTGGCCGCAGCAGGTCTGCCGCTCGTCGAAGACGACCTCGCAGCCCGCGCGCCGCAGGACTTCGACCGCGCTCGCCCCGACCGCGGGCCAGAGCTGATCGACCAGACAGGTGACGAAGAGCGAGACTCTCATCCTTGACCTTCGGCTCACGCGAGCATCGACGCGAAGGCGCGCTTGAGGTCGTCGATGACCTCGTCCGACATCGGCGCGACCTCGCCGATGTGGCGGCTGTTGACGAGAGCCTCGGAGGTTGACTCAAGCACTTCGAGCCGGTCGAACGCTTCGAGCACGTTCGCGCCAAGCACGAGCACGCCGTCATTCTCAAGCAGCGCGATGGGCGCGCGCAGAGAGACCTGCCGCGCCAACTCCTCGGGGTCTCGGAACTGCACGCCGTAGGGGACGCGCGCCACGTCGCGCAGAAGCAGGTAGCTCTCGGGGATGGTGCGCGAATCGAGCGCCGAGCGCGTCACGCTAAACGCCGTCACGTTCACCGGCGAGGCATTTAAGACCGCGCCGACCTGCGGGTGCCGCTCGTAGATGGCCTGGTGGTTGCGCGCCGCGCGGCTCGCACGTTTGCCCGCCTCCGCGCGGCCCTCGCGCACGAGCACGAGGTCTTCGACTTCGATGGCGTGGCGGTCTACCTGCGAAGGCGTTATCAGGAAAGAGTCGTCGTCCACGCGCGCCGAGAAGCTGCCGCCCGTGCTGATGAAGAGGCGGTGGTCGTAGCCGCGGCGCGTGAAGTCGACGAGTTGGCGGCGCAAGTCGCGCTCGCGGCTCGAAGGCAAAGTGGCTTCGAACTCTTCGAGCGGCGGCACCTGGTTGCGCAGCTCAAGTTCCTCGTCGCTCAGGTAATGAACGTCGCCCAGCAGCTTCGCCTTGATGAGTGTCTTGGCGGTGAACTCCAACGTCTCGAACTTCTGGAAAGCGTTCTGCAAACTCTGCCCGCCGACGGCGACGCCGTGGTTCTCAAGCACGACGCAGTCGAAGCCTTTGGCGAAAGTATCGGCGATGCTCTGCCCCAAGTCTTCGCTCCCGGGCAGCGCGTAGGGCGCGAAGCCGACGGGGCCGCAGACGTGGCGCGACTGGTGGAAGAGGCGCGTGTCGGGCGCCTGCCCCGTGATGCTGAAGGCGACGAGCGCGACCGCGTGCGTGTGGACGACGCCGCGGATGTCCGGGCGCGCCGAGTAACACATCTGGTGGAAGGGCAGCTCGGACGAAGGCGGATGCAGCCCCTCGTCGGTGCCGTCGGGGTTGACGCGGACGATGTCTTCGCGGCGCAGTCCGCCCTTGTCCACCCGCGCGGGCGTGACCCAGACCGTGCCGTCCGGCTCGCGGATGGAGAGGTTGCCGCCCGAGGTCGTCGTCATGCGGTAACGATAGATGCGCTCCATCGTCTGCATGATCTCGTCGCGCGGGTGCAGGTACTTTGAGAGTCTGCTCATCGGTTGCGCCTTACTCTTCCTTCCGCCGTTCAGGCCGCCGCGGCCGCGGCGAGGTAACGCGCCTCGACCTCCGCGTAGCGGCGCCCGGCCTCTTCCGTCGTCCCGTCCGAGCGCGGCTCGAAGCGGCGCAGGGAGACGTTCTCCGAAACGTGACGGCGCGCATCCGCGAGCGATGCGAAGCGGCCGGAGGCCGTGGCCTGCACGAGCACGTTGCCCGTCACGGTCGCCTCGACCGGCCCGGCGAGCACGGGCTTTCGCGTCGCGTCCGCGGTCGCCTGATTGAGATAATCGTTGCGGCTCCCGCCGCCGACGATCTGCACGCCTTCAATCTTCTTCCCCGTCAGCTCCTCGACGGTGCGCAGCACCGAAGCGTAACGGAAGGCGAGCGAGTCGAGTATCACCTTCGTCAACGCAGCGGGGTCTTCCGTCGAGACTTGCTGCCCGTTCTCTTTGAGCTGCGCCGCGACGGCTTCAAGCATCGACGTTGGGTTGAAGAGCCGCGGGTCGTCGGGGAAGATGAAGCCTTGATGCCCGTCAATTCCGTTCACCTGTCCGAGCAGTTTTTCGTGTTCGACTCCGACGCCGAGCGCGGCCCACTCCGCGCGGCACGACTCGAAGACCCAGAGCCCCATCACGTTCTTCAGGAAGCGCACGGTGCCGAAGGCCCCGCCCTCGTTCGTGAAGTTGTGGCGCGCGACCTCGCTTGAGAGGAGCGGCTTCGCGCGCTCGACGCCGACCAGCGACCACGTGCCCGAAGAGATGTAAGCCCAGCCGTCCGCGAGAGGCGCGCCCGCCACCGCGCTCCCCGTGTCGTGCGTCGCAGGCGCGACAACGCTTACGCCTTCGAGCCCTAACTCTTCATCAAGCGCCGCCGCAATCGGGCCGAGGTCTGTCCCCGCGGGAACAATCTCGGCCATGAGTTGCCGCGGCAGTTCAAGACGTTCTATCAACTCGTCGTCCCACTCGCCCGTCCGCGCGCCGACCAACTGCGTCGTCGTCGCGTTCGTGTACTCGCACGCGGCGCGACCCGTGAGCATGAAGTTGATGAGGTCGGGAATGAGCAGCAGCCGCGCGGCCTCTGCGGGAATCCCTTCGCGTGCGTGCGCGCGGAGCTGGTAGAGCGTGTTGAATTCGAGGAACTGTATGCCCGTGCGCTCGAACAGCTCTTCGCGTGGGACGACTTCAAAGACCTCATCCATCACACTGCGCGTCCGCGCGTCGCGGTAGCAGACCGGGTTCTCGATCAACCGCCCGCCCGCGTCAACCAAACCGTAATCGACTCCCCAACTGTCAACGCCGACGCTTCGCACCACGCGACCCAACTGCCGCGCGCGCTCACCCGCTTCTCTCAACCCCGCCTTAATCTCGCCGAAGATTTCGGCGAACGGCCAGCGCAGATGCCCGCCCTCTTCGCGCGGCGGATACTTGAACCGCCGCACTTCTTCGAGCAGCAGCTCGCCCTCGGCCACGCCGCACAGGAAGACGCGCCCGCTCCCCGCGCCGAGGTCAACCGCGATGTAGAGCGAATCTTCCATCAGAAGGCGGTAGGCAGTCGCCGCTGACGCGGCGACCATCTGCCCACGCTCCTTAAACGATTCCTGAAGCGGCCGCGCCCTTCTGTGCGGGGCGCTCTTCGGCCTTGTGCTGGCGGTAGCCGCTGGCGCGGTAGGCGGCGACAGGGTCGATGGCGCCGCCCTCGCGTTCGCGCGCGACGGCGAGGATGGGCGACACGTCCGTCGTGAACGCCTGCTTGAGCGTGGCGAGCGCCACGAGCGGGTCGCAGTTCTTCTGAGCTTCAGTCAGCGCGTCACGGTCTACGAGGTGCGCTTGCACGTAGGCGCGCGAAAGCTCGACGGCGCTCGACATCAGGGACTCCACCGGGTCTGTGACGTTGTGCGACTGGTCGAGCATGTAGGCCGGGTCGAACTTCTCGACTTGGGACAGCTCGGCGTCAACCAGCTCGTTGAAGATGAGGAAGAGCTGGAACGGTTTGATCGAGCCCGCGTCGAGGTCGTCATCGCCGTACTTCGAGTCGTTGAAGTGGAAGCCGGCGAGCTTGCCGAACTGGATGAGGCGCGCGACGATCATCTCGATGTTGACGTTCGGCGCGTGGTGGCCGAGGTCTACGAGGCAGAACGCCTGCGGCCCCAGTTCGCGCGCGCAGTGGTAACTCACGCCCCAGTCGTTGATGACCGTCGAGTAGAAGGCCGGCTCGTAGAACTTGTGCTCGATGAAGAGCCGCCAGTCCGAAGGCAGCGCCTTGTAGATGTCGCGCATGCTGTCGAGGTACAGCTCAAGCACGCGGCGAAAATGCTGCTGACCGGGAAAGTTCCCGCCGTCGCCGATCCAGACCGTGTGCGCCTTCGACCCGATTTTTTGACCAAGCTCGATGCACTCGACGTTGTGCTCGACGGCCTGCCGGCGCACGGCCGCGTCCGGGTGCGTCAGGCTGCCGTACTTGTACGAGTGCGCCTGGTTCACCTGATCCTGGAACGTGTTCGAGTTCATCGCGTCGAAGTGGAGGCCGCGCGCGCGTGCGAACTCGACGAGCGCGTCCGGGTCTTCGGGCTTGTCCCAAGGGATGTGGAGTGAGACGCCGGGCGTCGAGCGCACGAGCTTGTTGATGGTCGCGCAGTCTTCGAGCTTCTCGAAGATGCCGCGCGGCTCGCCCACGCCCGGGAAGCGCGCGAAGCGTGTCCCGCCCGTGCCCACGCCCCACGAAGGCACGGCGCATCGGAAGGCTTGTGCCTTGGACGTGAGGTCTTCGATGTCTCGGCCGCGGCGGCGGAGTTGTTTGCCGAGGTGTTCATAATCCTCCTCGACCCAAGACTTGGCCGCCTTGTTCTGCTCGGCGATGAAGTTGTCGTCAATCTCGAAGTGAGTAGCCATCGTGTTCTCTCCTACCTCATGAAGCCGTCCTGCAAGCCGCCGTCCACGGGGATGACGTGGCCGGTAGTTTTCGCCAGCCGCTTCGAGACGAGCAGGAAAATGCCTTCGGCCTGGTCGAGCGGCTCGATGGGCGTCTGCGTGAGCGAGCGCTTGGCGTAGAACTGCGCGAGCTTGTCGCGCAGCGCTTCGGTATCCTCCGACTCGTCGAAGTCGATGTTGTACTTGGTGAGCGAAGCGATGACGCGGTCGCGCGGGAACATCGTGCTGCCCTTGACCACGGTCGCGGGCGCGACGGCGTTGACGCGGACGAGCGGGGCGAACTCGACGGCCAACTCGCGCGTCAGGTGGTTGGCCGCGGCCTTGCTCGTGTCGTAGGCGAGGCTTCCCTTCTTCGCGACGACCGCGTTGGCGCTCGTCGTCAGGACGATGTTGCCGGTCAATCCCTGCTTCTTGAAAATCTGGTAAGCCTCGTCGGCGACGACGTAGGCGCCGGTGACGTTGATGCCGAAGGTCAGAGCCCAGTGGCGGTCTTCGACGCGGCCCGACTTGTCGGGCGGGACGAAGATGCCCGCGGTGACGACGACCGCGTCGATGCCGCCGTAGGCGAGCATCACGTCCTCGAACAACTGCCGGACGCTCTCGCGGTTCGTGATGTCGCAGCTCAAGCCGATGGCCGGGCCGCAGTTGCTCAATCCCGTCCCGGCGACGCCGATGCCGGGGCCGTACTGCGCGATGATCTCCTGCGCGGTCTCCTTCGCGGATTCTGCGTTGAGGTCAACGCAGACGATGTGCGCGCCCTCTTTGACGAGCCGGTGCGCCGTCTCCTTGCCGATGCCCGCACCGGCGCCGATGATGACGATGATTTGCCGGTCGAGTTCCTTCTCGGGCGGCATGCGGCGGAGTTTGGCCTCTTCGAGCAGCCAGTACTCGATGTCGAAGGCTTCCTGCTGATCCATCGCCTCGTACTCGTCGATGGCCTCGGCGCCGCGCATGACCTCGATGGCGCAGTTGTAGAACTCGGCCGTCACGCGCGACTCGCTCTTGTTCTTACCCCAGGCGAGCATGCCGAGGCCCGGGATCAAAACGACCGTCGGGTTCGGGTCGCGCAGCGCGGGCGAATCGGGGTGCTTGCAGCGTTCGTAATAGGCCGCGTAGTCCTTGCGGTACTCGACGAGGCCGTCGGCGATGGCCTTCTTGAGTGATTCGATGTCGCCGGTGGACGGATCCCAATCGACGAAGAGCGGCTTGATCTTCGTGCGCAGGAAGTGGTCGGGGCAGGACGTGCCGAGCGCGGCCAGGCGCGGCGCGTCGTGGCTGTTGACGAAGCGAAGCATGCGCTCGTCGTCCTGCACCGTGCCGACGAAGCGCTTGTAGACGGAGACCTGCCCGCGGACGAAGGGGATGATCTCGGAGATGAGGCGGCGGCGGTCGGCCTCGGCGAGGGACTGGTGCTTCCGCCCGCCGAAGGTCTGCTCGCCCTTGTCGTGCGACTCGATGTAGCGCGCGGCGCGGTCGATGATTTCGAGCGCGGTCTCGTAGCAGGTCTTGTCGTCGTTGCTCCAACCGCTCATGCCATGGTGGCCGAGCAGGATGCCCTTGGCCTGCGGGTTCTCCTGAATCAACTGCTCGATCTTCAGGCCGATGTCGAAGCCCGGCCGCTGCCAGGGGATGTAGATCATCTCGTCGCCGTAAATCTCCTTCGTCAGTCTCTCCTGATTCACGGACGCGGCGATGGCGATGACGGCGTTCGGGTGGAGGTGGTCAACGTGCTGGTACGGGACGAGCGTGTGCAGCGGCGTGTCGATGGAGCCCGCGCGCGGGTTGAGGTTGAAGACGCAGTGGCTATACATCGGGTACATCACGTCCTCGATCTCGGTCTTCGGCCCGCGGTTCGGGTCGTTGAGATAGAGCGGCTTCATCGCGCGAATCTTGTCGAGGTAGAACGAGGCGAAGCCGTCGCGCTTGGCCGTGCGCAAATCGCCGCCCGAGCCCTTGACCCAAAGGACTTCGACCTCCTGCCCCGTCAGGGGGTCGCGCTCGACGAGCTTCGAGGAGGTGTTGCCGCCGCCCGTGTTCGTCAGCGTCAAGTCCTCGCCCAGCTTGTTCGAGCGGTAGACGAGGCGGTCGAGCCCCGAGAGTTGGTCCGCGACCTCGTCCTGCCAGAGGTACTTCACGTACTCGAAAGATTTCTTCTCGCGTTGGCTGCTCATACATCCTCCTACGGTTTCAGACTGCTGCCCGTCGCTCCGGGCGGTCGCGGTCAAGCGGTTAACTGTGCGGGGCCGTAAAAGTGCCGAAGTCGCCCGCGTCGCGGGGCACGCGCGCGGGCTCGAAGTGAACTCGCTCCGGTTTTCAGGTCTTGCTTCTAACGGGGTAGGCGGGATTCTACTCGCTCGGGGGCCGTTTGCCAAACACTAATCGCACGCCCCCGGCGCGCCGCCCTCACTTGCGGGGCGGGGCGGTCGAGTCGCGCGTGATGAGGTGCGTCGGGACGCGCAGTTCTACCGCCTGCTGCTCGGGGCGCTCGATCATCGCGACGAGCGTTTCGACGACGCGGCGGCCGATCTCGGCGCGCGGCGAGCAGACCGTCGTCAGCGGCGGCTCCGACAGTGCGGCGAAGGCGATGTCGTCGAAGCCGACGATAGAGATGTCCTGCGGGATCGAGAGCCCCGCCTTGCGGAACTCGCGCATCGCGCCGAGCGCCATCATGTCGTTGGCGGCGATGACCGCGGTCGGAAGCTCGGGCGCGGCGAGGATCTCGCTCGCGGCGCGGCGTCCGCCGTCGAGGCGGAAGTCGCCCTCGTAGACTGCCGGGTCGGGCTCGTCGGGCAGGTAGCGCCTCATGAAGTCTACGAAGGCTTCGCGGCGGATGACGCCCGAGGGGATGCGGCTGGCGCCCGCGATGTGCGCGATGCGCCGGTGGCCTAAGCTTACGAGGTGGCGGACGGCCTCCTCGATGCCCGCGGCGTAGTCAACGCAGATGTTGCTCATGCGCTCACTGGCGAGGTCGTGGCTGTCGAAGACGACCGAGACCTGCCGGCGCGTGATCTCGTAGAACAGCTCGGAGTCCAGCTCCGAGGTCATCAGGGCCACGCCCGCCATCTTCAACTCCGATAGGCGGCGCACGTAGTCGGCGGCCCGCTCGGGGTCATAGTTGGTGTTGAGCAGGATGACGTTGTAGCCGCGCTCGAAGGCCGCCGACTCGATGGCCTTGACCACCTCGGGGAAGAAGGGGTTCGAGATGTCGGAGATGAGGAGGCCGAGCATGTTGCTGCGCCCCGAGGCGAGCGAGCGCGCGTGCGCGTTCGGGTGGTACTCGCAGCGCTCGATGGCCTCCTGCACGCGCTTGCGCGTGTCGTCGGTGACGTACTTGGTGCCGTTGATGACGTGCGAGACGGTCGCGGTCGAGACGCCGGCCTCGCGCGCCACGTCTTTAATCCTCGAAGTCCTGAATGGAGGGATGGGCGGGTGTCCTATCAAATGGCTTCGTTGATCTTCTCTCATTACGTCTTTGTCCGGCAGCTCTCGCCTCGCGCGCGGCCTCCCGGGATTGGGGGCGTTCTCGGCGCGGGGGATGGGGCGAGCCAGTCTGAATAATACTTCGGTCGGGTAATTTTTAAAAGTCCGCCCGCGTTACGTGTACGCGAGCGGACTTTTAAAAGTGTTCGGGGCTTTCGAGCGAGTGCGTCAGCCGTGGCCGCCGACGGCGAGGCGCATGATGTTCTCCTCGGTCGTCTCCTCGCGCGTGAGCACGCCTGTCACCCGCCCCTCGTGCATGACGGCGAC
Source organism: uncultured Pyrinomonadaceae bacterium (assembly GCA_964246655.1). Taxonomy (GTDB): domain Bacteria; phylum Acidobacteriota; class Blastocatellia; order Pyrinomonadales; family Pyrinomonadaceae; genus QHXN01. Next base: position 8,153 of record CAXTSK010000037.1, on the reverse strand, counting down.
GCGGTCGCTGACGTTGATGACCTCCTCCATGTCCGAGGAGATCATGATGATGGCGACGCCCGACTCGGCGAGCTTCCGCATCAGCTCGTAAATCTCGGCCTTCGCGCCCACGTCGATGCCGCGCGTCGGCTCGTCGAAGATTAAGACCTTCGGTTCGAGCGCCAGCCACTTCGCCAACACTACCTTCTGCTGGTTGCCGCCCGAGAGGTTCGCCGCGCGCACCTCGACCGACGGCGCCTTGACGTTCAGCCGCTTGCAGACCTCCGCCGAGCCCTGCTTCTCCTTCTCGAACGAGATGAGCCCCGCGGGCGCGTAGCGTTCGAGCGCGGGCAGCGTCACGTTCTCCCTGATCGGCATGTCCACGATGAGGCCGGCCGTGCGGCGGTCTTCGGGGACGAGGTAGATGCCGTAGCGGATGGCGTCCTGCGGCGAGCGGATGCGTAGGGGTTTCGAGTCGAGCAGCAGGCGCGACTCGACCGAAGCGTCCACGCCGAAGATGGCCTGCGCGGCCTCGCTGCGTCCGGCGCCGACGAGCCCCGCCATGCCCAGAATCTCGCCGAGCCCCACGTCGAACTTGACCTGCTGGTCGGGGTAGCGCGCCGTGCGTAGGCTCTCGACCTCGAAGTAGCGCGGCCGCTTCTCGCCGACGGGCTGCTGGTAGAACGACTCGATGTCGCGGCCGACCATCAGGCGCACCATGTTGTCGTGCGTAATCTCCTCGCGCGCGAGCTGGCCCGCGTTCGCGCCGTCGCGCAGGACGACCGCGCGGTCGGCGATCTCCTTGACCTCGCCCAGGCGGTGCGAGATGTAGATGACGGCGACGCCGTGCTCGCGCAGGTCTTTGACGACTTCGAGCAGGCGCTCGGTCTCCGTGAGCGTGAGCGACGAGGTCGGCTCGTCCATGATGAGGATGCGCGCGTCCAAGGAGAGGGCCTTCGCGATCTCGACCATCTGCTGCTGCGCGATGGAGAGGCGCGCGAGCGGCGTGTCGGCGGCGATGTCGAGGCCGAGACGCGCTAGGTGTTTCTTCGTATCTTCCTCCATCCGCCCGCGGTCCAGGAGGCGCAGGGGGCCGCCGCGCGTCGGCTCGCGCCCGAGGTAGACGTTGGCGGCCACGTCGAGGTTGTCGAGGACGTTCAGCTCCTGATGGATGAAGGCGACGCCGTACTTCGTCGCGTCCGACACGCCGGTGATGCGCGCGGGCGCGCCGTCAATCAGCACCTCGCCCGAGTCCGGCTGGTGCACGCCCCCGAGCACCTTCATCAGCGTGGACTTCCCCGCCCCGTTCTCGCCGAGCAGCGCCACGACCTCGCCCTTCGACACCTCAAGGCTCACGCCCTTCAGCGCGTGCACGCCGGGGAAACGCTTCTCTATCGAACGCATCTGTAGGATGGGAGGCATAAATCCAGTAGTCAGTAGCGCTTCGCGCTGCGGGTGCGGCCGTCAACAAATTGACGGCCGCACTTGAGACAGTTCTTCTACTTATTACTGTTACTGTTTGCTGACGGCTTCGCCTCTGCCCTTCCGCGAAGCTGGTTGATCTGTTGGGTGAACGCTTCAACCTCGGCCTGCTTGATGATTTTGGTCGGGACGAAGAGCTGCTTGTTGGCGGGGATCTTCGAGCGGTCGCCGCCGAGCACCTGCCCCATCATCTTGATCGCCTGATAGCCGAACTCGTAGGGCTGCTGGACGATGGTGCCGTAGATGGAGCCGTCCTTGATGCCCGCGAGCGTCTCGTCCTCCTCGTCGAAGGCGATGATCTTGACCTGTCCGGCCTTGCCCGCGTCTTTCACGGCGTTGATGATGGCCGGGCCGTTGTAGCTCCAAAGGCCGACGAGCCCCGCCACGTCCGGGTACTTGACGAGCGTGTCCGAGACGTTCGACTTGGCGCGGACGCGGTCGGTGTCGTCGGTGCGCGTGTCGATGATGGTGACGTTCGAGCCGTTGAGCGCCTCCTTGATGCCCTGCAAACGTTCGGCGGCATTGCGCGCGTCGAGCTTGCCGACGAAGACCATGATCTTCCCGCCCTGCGGCAGCGCCTCCTTGATGAGACCGCCCGCCTGCCGTCCCGCCTCGACGTTGTCGGTGCCGACGTAGCAGGCGCGCTGGCTGTTGGGCGCGTCGGAGTCCTGCGTGAAGACGAGCGTCTTCTGCGAGACCTCGTTGATGAGGCCGGTCTGGTTGTCGGGATCGACGGGGCTGATGGCGATGCCGTCGATGCCCTTGGCGAGCAGGTCGTCTATGAGGCGCTTCTGCTCGGCGGCCGTCCCGTCCGAGGGAATCTTGAACTCGGCCGTCACGTCGGGCAGCTCCGCGTCGGCCTTCTCCACACCTTTCCGCGCGATAGTCCAGAAGTCCGAAGCGTTGTTGGTGACGAAGGCGAGCCGCTTCGTGCCGCCCGCCGCACCGCCGCCGTTAGTGCTGCCGCCGCCGTTGGCGGTGTTGGCGCCGCCCCCTGTGCCCTGCTGCGCGCAGGCGGCCAACAACAGGCTGGCGCACAGAAGCATTATCTTCTTCAGTTTCATCTCGCTTCTCCTCAAGTGAAAGTAGGCAGTAGGCAGATGGCAGTAGGCAGTTTATGCCTTTAGCCTTCTTCAATAATTTTTCCTAGGCCCTTCGCTGCCAAACGTCTGAACAAAACACTCGTCTCGCGGCTGTCGCCACCCGCCCTTCCCCCCTCCCCCCTCCCGCCTACTGCTCCCTTACCGCGCGCTGAACTTATAAACGGTCGTCGAGCGGAACCGCGCGCCCTTGCGTAAGACCGTCGAGGGGAACTCGGGGCGGTTGGGCGAGTCGGGGAAGTGCTGCGTCTCAAGGCAGAAGCCGTAGCGGTACTTGTAGGGCTTGCCGCCCTTGCCCACGTCGCTCCCGTCGAGGTAGTTGCCCGTGTAGAGCTGCATGCCCGGCTCGGTCGTCCAGACCTCCATCACGCGCCCCGTCGTCGGCTCCGTCACGCGCCCCGCGAGGCGGAGCACGCCCGCCCGCCCGTTGACGACGAAGTTGTGGTCGTAACCCTTGCCGAGCTTCAGCTGCTCCTCGTCCTGCTCGATGCGCGCGCCGATGGGCGTCGGGCGCGTGAAGTCGAAGGGCGTGCCGCGCACGGGCCGAAGCTCGCCCGTCGGGATGGCGCCCGCGTCGGTCGGCGTGAAGCGGCTCGCGTTAATCGTCAACAGGTGCCCGAGAATGTCGCCGCTGCCCTGCCCCGCGAGGTTGTAGTAGTTGTGGTTCGTCAGGTTGACGACTGTGTCCTTGTCGGTCGTCGCGTAGTAGTCGATCTTCAGCTCGTTCGCGTCGGTGAGCGTATAGATGACCCGCACGTTGAGGTTGCCCGGGTAGCCCTCCTCGCCGTCCTTGCTGAAGTACGTGAGTTCGAGCGCGGAGCCGCCGCGCGCGGGCACCGGCCGCGCCTTCCAGACCACCTTGTCGAAGCCGCGGACGCCGCCGTGCAGGTGGTTCTCGCCGTTGTTCGTCGCGAGCGTGTACTCCTTGCCGTTCAGCGTGAATCTTCCTTTGGCGATGCGGTTGGCGTAGCGGCCGACGAGCGCGCCGATGTAGGTGGTCGTCTTCTGGTAGCCCTCGATGTCGTCGAAGCCGAGCACCACGTCGTCTACACGGCCGCCGCGGTCGGGCATCTTGAGCGAGACGACCGCGCCGCCGTAGGTCGTGATCCGCGCCTCGGCGCCCCGCCTGTTCTTCAGCGTGTAGATGTCCACGGCCTGCCCGTCCCTCGTCTGCCCGAAGCTCTCCTTCTTCGGCACGCCCTGCCCCGCCGCCGCGGGCGCGATGATGAAGCAGAGCAGGAGCAGCGCCGCCGTCCTCTTCAAGAGCATAGTCAAACTCTCCCGATGAATTGTTCCAACAGCCGGCTCACCCTCAAGCGGGCTTCACGCGCGCCGGGCGGCGCTGGAGTATCTGGTCGGCGATGACGCCGATCAAAATCACCGCGCCCAACACGGCGAAGTTCAAAGAGCTGGGGATGCCCAGCAGGTTGACGAGGTTCTGCAAGACCTGCAAGAGCGCCGTCCCGATGAGGATGCCGATGATCGAACCTTCGCCGCCGCGTAAAGAGCAGCCGCCTAAGACCGCCGCCGCGATGCCGTACAGCTCGAATGAGTTCCCGTGCGACGACGGCGAGATCGAGTTCGTATAGAAGGCGAAGACGATGCCCGCGACGCCGACGAGCGCGCCGAGGATGATGTAGGCGCTCGCCACCATCTTCTGTGAGTTGATGCCCGAATACCTCGCCGCCGTCTCGTTGCGCCCCACCGCGTACAAATAGCGGCCGTAGACCGAGCGGTGCAGCACGACCCACATGATGACGCTGATGATGACGAGCAGCACGAACGGCGTCGGTATCCCGAGCACGCTCCCCGTCGCGAGGTTCTTCAGCGTCTCGAACCCCGTGCCCGCCCCGAAGCCCTTCGTCTCGTCGTTCGAGATGAAGCGCGCCAATCCCCGGTAGAAGAGCAGCCCGCACAGCGTGACGATGAAGGGCTGCACCCGCACCTTGGTGATGAGCAGCCCGTGGAGCGCGCCCAAGGCGGTCCCGAGGGCGATGATGGCGACGACCGCCAGCGCCGAGGGCCAGCCCCACTCCGTCAGCATCAGCGACATCACCACGCCGAGCAGCGCGAAGACGGAGCCGACCGAGAGGTCGATGCCGCCCGTGATGATGACGAGGCCGAGCCCTATCGAGAAGATGCCGTACATCCCGATGAGCCGCGCCATGTTCTGCAAGTTGGCCGGCGCGAGGAAGCGCGGGTTCAGGATCGCCACGACCACGCACAGCAGCACGAGCAGCAGGAAGGTCCCGAGTTCTTTCTTCATCGAGTTTTCTCTCGGAGGGAAGCGGTTAACAGCCACGCGGGGACAGAACGCCCTTCAGTCGTGGCGCGCGAAGTCCGCCGCGGGGGACTGTCAAACAGAAAACTGTAACTCTTGATACGTGCCTTCTACTGTAACTCCGGCCATTTTGCAAGCGAGGCGGGCACGTTGTGAGGAAGAAAGTAGGCAGTAGGCAGATGGCAGTAGGCAGTTGAAGCAGTTGCGAGATAACGGTCAAGGCGCATTACCCTCAACCGACTGCCTACTGCCATCTGCCTACTGCCTACTGCTTTCTAACGCCCGACGACGCGCGCGAGGAACTCGTCCGCCGCGACCTCGACCGCGCCGCCGAGCCCCGCGCCCGTCGGCTCGCCCGGCTCGACCGACCAGCCGGAGATGCGCCCGGCCATGCTCTGCCCGACCGCCTCCTGCAAAGGCCCTTTGATGAACTTCCAGCCGTAGACCAAGCGCCCGCTCACGATGACGCGCGACACGCCGAGCCCCGTGATGACGTTCGCGATGCCGATGCCGAGGTACTCGCCCAGACGCTCCAGAGTTCTGCGCGCGCGCAGCTCGCCGCCCTCCGCCCTCGCCACGATCTCGACGAAGCGCGGCGGCGTCTGCCCGCCCAGTTGCACGCGGTCGCCCGCGTACAGCGAAGAGGCCGCCGACGCCGACGCGTACATCTCCCAACACCCACGGTTCCCGCAGCGGCACGGCTTCCCGCCCGCGACGATGGTCATGTGCCCGAACTCGCCCGCGTGCCCTTCGCCCCCGCCCGTGCCGCGGTAGACCTCGCCGCCTAAGACCAGCCCGACGCCTATCCCCGTGCCCGACCTCACCAGCGCGAAGTTAGCCATCGGCGCTTCCGACCCATTACCCAAACGCAGCCGCGCTTCGTACAAAGCGGCCGCGGTCGCGTCGTTCTCGACGACGACGGGGACGGCCGCGCCGCCCTCCACGCCGCACGGCTTGACGCTCAAAGCCTGCGCCACGTCCACGCCGCGCCAGCCCAGGTGCGGCGCGTAGACCATCCGCCTCCGTTCCGCGTCGGTCGGCCCCGGCACGCTCACGCCGATGACCTTCAACTCCCTCCCCGGCACCTTCGCGCACAGACGCTTGACGGACGCGCGCATCCGCGCCAGCGCCTCCGACGGGTCTGAAGGCGTCTCGAACTCCTCTTCTCCGAACCTCTCGCCCGCGAGCGTCGCGAGGCCCACGGTCGTATGTCTCACGCCGAGGCTCACGCCGACGAAGAACTCCTTCAGGTCTCCGAAAGAGAGCGCGACCGGCGGACGCCCCGACGTGCGCGAGATGCCCGGTGCCAAGACCTCTTGCTCCTCTTGCAGGATGCCTTCGGCGAGGAGCGGCTTGACGACCTCCGTCACCGTGCTCCGGTTGACGCCGAGGCGGCGCGCGATCTCGGCGCGCGAGATGGGCTGCGCCGCACGCACGAGCCGCAGGATCATGCGCGACGCGCCGACCGCCGCGGGCGCCGTCTGCGCCTGAGCCGGCGCCGCCGCTGCCTCCACTTCGACAACGGCGGCGCTCGACCCGTTACCGTTCCCCACCTTGAACGCCCGCGCCACGCCGCCGCCGTTCTTGCGCATCGCGAGCGCGCGCCCGGCCGCGTTCGGCACGAAGCCCAGTTGCCTGATGGCAAGCTCGACGCGCTCGCGCGTCTCCCGCGTCGTGCGTCGCGTCTGGTTGATGACGTGCGAGACGGTCGCCGTCGAGACCCCCGCCAGCACCGCCACGTCTCTTAAAGTCGTCACTTCTAACCCACCCTTCCTGGCTCGTTTACTCCGGCCGCGAGGCCGCCCCGACGGCTCTTACAAAAACACTACTCCCCGCCGTCCGGGCTGCTCAGAACCCACCTCCGGGCGACATGATAAGCATTTCTTATTCGCCCATAAATTGCGTTAAGACAACTACTTACAGATTCTAGCACGGATTTAAGCGATTGCCTCCGCGCTTTTGAACGTGAGACACTTCTAGACAGAAGATTTAACGAAGCCTTAACCTTGCCGGCGAATTCGAGCCCAGGAGTTGAACCATGACGACCGATTTTCTCAGGCGCTTGACCGTACTTCTCGCGCTCGCCTGCGCGCTCTCAACCAACGCCGTAAACGTCCGCGCGCAGGGCACGACGGGACGTTCGAGCACGCCGACTCTCAAGTTCGACTTCGGTCCGGGCAAGGTCAAGGAAGGCTATAAGCAGGTCGTACCGACAACCCTCTACACGAAAGAACTCGGGTACGGCTTCGAGCCCGGCGCGCAGGTGACTTGTGAAGACCGCGGCGGCGGGGACGCGCTGCGCGGAGACTTCTGCACTTCGTCAGCGCCCTTCTACTTCTCGGTCGCGCTCCCCGAAGGCAACTACGACGTGACCGTCACCTTCGGCGACCGCGCGGGCGAGTCTGTCACGACGGTCAAGGCGGAGTTGCGCCGCCTCATGCTCGAAGAGGTGCGCACGGCCAAAGGTCGCTTCGAGACGCGGACGTTCACCGTCAACGTCCGCACGCCGCAGATTGCGAACGGCGTCGAGGTCAAGCTCAAAGACCGCGAGAAGACGACGGAGCTTTGGGCCTGGGACGAGAAGCTCACGCTCGAATTCAACAACGCGCGCCCGGCCGTCGCCGCCGTCGAGATTAAGAGGAACGAACGCGCCCCGACGCTCTTCCTCCTCGGCGACTCGACCGTCTGCGACCAGCCGCGCGAGCCCTACAACAGCTGGGGCCAGATGCTCACGCGCTTCTTCAAGCCCGGCATCGCCGTCGCCAACCACGCCGAGTCCGGCGAGTCACTCCGCAGCTCTACGGGCGCGCGCCGCCTCGACAAGGTCTTGAGCTTGATGAAGCCCGGCGACTACCTCTTCATACAATTCGGCCACAACGACGAGAAGGAGAAGGGCGAGGGTGTCGGCGCCTTCACGACCTACAAGGCTTCGCTCAAGCGCTACGTCGAGGAGGCACGCAAGCGCGGCGGCACGGTCGTCCTCATCACCCCCATGCAGCGCCGCACCTTCGACGCCGATGGCAAGATTACCGACTCGCACGGCGACTACGACGACGCCGTCCGCCAGGCGGCGAAGGAGCTGAGCGCGCCCCTCATCGACCTCCACGCCGCGAGCAAGCCCTTCTACGAAGCGCTCGGCCCCGAGGAGTCGAAGAAGGCTTTCGCCCCGGGCGACGGCACGCACCACAACAACTACGGCAGCTACCAGCTCGCCCGCGCCGTCGTCGAAGGCATCCGTTCGAACCGGCTCGCCCTCGTCAAGTACCTGACCGACGACCAGAGCCCCTTCGACCCCGCGCACCCCGACCCCG